>DLQI01000041.1:142354-151015 GCA_002478745.1 Rhodobacteraceae bacterium UBA7436
CCTAAAATTGACCGATGGAGATCTCATGAATAGCCAAATGACCCCGGGCGTTACTGCGCGCCGTCTTAACGATGATAGTCTGAGAGAAAACTTTGGCGACCTTCATGCGCCGCTTCAGCCCCATGAGGCCGCAGTCGCCGCGGATCGCTGTTATTTCTGTCACGATGCGCCCTGCGTCACGGCGTGTCCGACAGACATTGATATCCCCCTGTTCATTCGCCAAATCAGCACAGGCACACCAGAGGCCGCTGCAACAACAATTTTTGATATGAACATTTTAGGCGGCATGTGCGCCCGCGTTTGCCCGACAGAAGAATTGTGCGAGCAAGCCTGTGTACGTGAGGTGGCCGAGGGAAAACCCGTCGAGATTGGCCGTTTGCAACGTCATGCCACTGATACGTTGATGGCAAAAGGCGTACACCCGTTTGAACGCGCAGACGAGACCGGCAAAACGGTCGCGGTGGTTGGTGCCGGTCCTGCGGGCCTTTCCTGCGCACACCGTCTGGCGATGCTTGGTCACAATGTGGCGCTGTATGATGCACGGCCAAAGGCGGGTGGCCTTAACGAATATGGAATTGCAGCCTACAAATCGACAAACGATTTTGCAGCTAAAGAGGTCGATTGGTTGCTGGCCATTGGTGGAATTACGCTGGAAAACGGCAAAGCACTCGGCGACGCCCTCAACCTCGATGGTCTGGCGCGCGATTTTGATGCGGTGTTCCTGAGCGTTGGTTTAGGTGGTGTTAATGCGCTTGGCATTGACGGAGGTGAAAACGACAGTGTCATTGATGCGGTCGAATTCATCGAGTTACTGCGCCAGACTGATGATTTAGCGACCCTACCTGTTGGTCGCAATGTTGTTGTGATCGGTGGTGGTATGACAGCCGTTGACGCAGCGGTGCAGTCAAAACTGCTGGGGGCCCAGAACGTGACAATTGCCTATCGCCGTGGTCGCGAAGCCATGAGCGCAAGCCGCTACGAACAAGACCTTGCAGCGTCGCATGGTGTTCAATTGTTGTTCAACGTCCAACCCAAAGCCGTGCTTAATGGCGGTTCGTCCACACAAATTGAGTTGGAATATACTGCTGTGACAAACGGAAAGCTGGCTGGCACGGGTGAGACATTGTCCCTGAGTGCAGATCAGGTCTTCAGCGCCATTGGGCAAACTTTGACAACCGATGGTGGTTTGGTCCTTGAGGGCGGTAAAATTGCCGTATCAGAAAGGGGCCGCACCAACCGTTCTAAGGTTTGGGCGGGGGGCGATTGTGCCTCTGGCGGGAATGATCTTACGGTGACGGCAGTGGCCGAGGGCCGCGACGCCGCGATGGATATTCATGCAACTTTGATGGGAGGCGTAGAATAATGGCCGACTTAACAACAGAATTTCTTGGCATCAAAAGCCCTAACCCATTCTGGTTGGCATCTGCCCCACCTACGGACAAAGAATATAACGTCCGCCGCGCATTCGAGGCCGGTTGGGGTGGCGTTGTCTGGAAAACCCTTGGTGCAGAAGGTCCGCCCGTGGTTAACGTGAATGGCCCACGCTACGGCGTGATCCACGGCGCGGATCGGCGTGTCCTTGGCTTGAATAACATCGAGCTGATCACCGATCGCTCTCTTGAGATCAATCTTGAAGAAATTACCCGTGTGAAAAAGGACTACCCTGATCGCGCTGTTATCGTGTCGATCATGGTTCCGTGTGAAGAACAGGCGTGGAAAGACATTTTACCCAAGGTTGAAGCCACAGGAGCCGACGGTATCGAGCTTAACTTTGGGTGCCCGCACGGTATGTCAGAACGCGGCATGGGGGCCGCGGTTGGTCAGGTTCCAGAATACATCGAAATGGTGACCCGTTGGTGCAAGCAATACTATTCGAAACCCGTCATCGTGAAATTGACCCCAAATATCACTGACGTGCGTTTGCCAGCCGCCGCCGCCAAGCGCGGTGGGGCCGATGCGGTATCGCTGATCAACACCATCAACTCCATTGTCTCAGTCAATCTTGACTCAATGAGTCCTGAACCTTCGATCGACGGCAAAGGCACCCACGGCGGTTATTGCGGTCCTGCGGTCAAACCTATCGCAATGTCGATGGTGTCTGAAATTGCGCGCGCACCAGATACGGCTGGCTTGCCGATTTCAGGAATTGGCGGTGTAACTACATGGCGTGACGCTGCAGAGTTCATCACGTTGGGATGTGGCAATGTCCAAGTGTGTACAGCCGCCATGACCTATGGATTTAAAGTGGTCCAAGAAATGATCAGTGGGCTATCGCAGTGGATGGATGAGAAGGGCCACACGTCGATCCAAGACTTTATGGGCGCTGCTATCCCTAACACCACTGACTGGCAGTATTTGAACCTCAACTACGTTGCAAAAGCTGAAATCAATCAAGACGATTGCATCAGTTGCGGCCGTTGCTATGCCGCCTGTGAAGATACATCACACCAAGCAATTGCTATGTCGAGCGACCGGAAGTTCACCGTCATTGATGCTGAATGTGTAGCCTGCAACCTTTGTGTTGAAGTCTGTCCAGTCGAAAACTGCATAACCATGGTAGAGCAAAAACCAGGTACCGTTGATGCCCGTACAGGTAAGACAGTTGTAGATGATTACGCGAATTGGACCACCCATCCCAACAACCCCGGTGCAGTTGCCGCCGAATGACTTTAGGGGCGTGCTGTTTATTCCGGCGCGCCCTGTTTTTTAGACCGTCAGCATCTGACGCAACATGTCTTCGACATGTTTTTCGCCCTTCGGAAACGGGTCATCATGCCCCAGTACCGCGCGCACTTGAAAGTCGAAATCGGCATAGTGCTGTGTCATAGCCCAGATCGAGAAAATAAGGTGATGTGGATCAACATCGCGGATAAGTCCCTTTTTCGACCATGACTTTATCAGCTGCGCAAATTTGTCGACAACTTCGTGTAATTCGCTTGTTAAGACATTACTGATACGCGGCGCACCCTGAATGATTTCATTGGCATAAAGACGGCTTTGGCGTGGATAATTCTGGCTCATTTCCATCTTATGCGCGGCATATCCTAATATCTCTGCGATGGGATCACCATCTGGATCAATATCGCGGACGGGCTTGAGCCAATCGGTCAAAAGTTCTCCGAGCAACGTTGTATAAATCACCTCTTTCGATTTGAAATAATACAATATGTTCGGTTTTGAGAGACCAGATTCCAAAGCAATTTGGTCCAAAGTTGACCCACGAAACCCAAACTTAGAAAACACTTCAAGACCCGCATTCATGATTGCAGATCGGTTTTTCTTTTGGATCGGTGTTTCAGGTTTGCTCATAAACTCATCATCCCACGGAAAACAGTGGCGAGCAAACGGTAAAGAACATCCGCCTTTGCGATCAGTCAGGAATTTTGGGCAGCAATTCCTTGACTCATGTCGAACCTCTGCTAGCGTGATTTTACCAGTTGGTCAAAACATGGCCAAATAAACGAACGAAGCGAGGGCTCTGCGCATGGCTGCCATTGGTGAAAACTTAAAGATCAACAGCGAACGTCTTTGGGACAGCCTGATGGAAATGGCCAAGGTTGGACCCGGCATTGTTGGTGGCAACAATCGCCAAACGTTAACCGATGAAGACAGTGAAGGCCGCCACCTGTTCCAAAATTGGTGCGAGGCCGCTGGATGCTCAATGGGCCTTGATCAAATGGGCAATATGTTCGCCCAGCGCGACGGAACAGACCCCGACGCCCTACCCGTTTACGTCGGATCACATCTGGATACGCAGCCCACAGGTGGCAAATATGATGGCGTTCTGGGTGTGCTGAGCGGATTGGAAATCTTGCGCACAATGAATGACCTGGACATTAAAACCAAACATCCAATTGTTGTCACGAACTGGACCAATGAAGAGGGCACGCGCTATGCCCCAGCGATGCTTTCGTCTGGCGTTTTTGCAGGATTGCATACGCAAGACTGGGCCTATGATCGCACAGATGCTGATGGCAAGAAATTTGGCGATGAATTGGCCCGCATTGGATGGCGTGGCGATGAAGACGTTGGTGCACGGAAAATGCACGCCTTTTTTGAATTACATATTGAACAGGGACCGATCCTTGAGGCCGAAAACAAACAAATCGGCGTTGTGACACATGGTCAGGGTCTTTCGTGGACCCAGATTACGATCACTGGCAAGGACGCGCATACGGGTTCTACACCAATGCCGATGCGCAAAAACGCAGGATTGGCCATGGCGCGTATTTTGGACAAGGTGGATGCTATCGCCATGTCACATGCGCCCCATGCAGTTGGTGCCGCTGGCCATATCGATGTTTATCCAAATTCACGCAATGTGATTCCGGGCAAGGTCGTCTTTACTGTTGATTTCCGTTCCCCCGAATTGGAGGTCATTCAAGACATGGAAGCGCAATTGCGCACACAAGCCCAAGATATTTGTGACGCTATGGCGATGGAAATCGAGTTTGAAAAGGTTGGTGGGTTTGACCCTGTCGCCTTTGATGAAGCATGTGTTGGTGCAGTGCGCGCCGCCGCTGAGCGGCTTGGATATAGTCATATGAATTTGATTTCTGGTGCCGGACACGACGCCTGTTGGATCAACCGCATTGCCCCCACCGCGATGATCATGTGCCCGTGCGTCGATGGGCTAAGCCATAACGAAGCCGAAGAAATCAGCCCTGAATGGGCCGCGTCAGGGACAGATGTATTGCTGCATGCCGTTCTCGAAACCGCAATCATAGCGGCCTAAGCGCCGAACAAACGAAATACGCAGGGAGACCGCCATGACCACTGTCATTAAAAACGGAACTATCATCACCCATGATTTGACGTACAAAGCTGATGTTTTGATCCAAGATGGCAAGATCATTGAGATTGGCAAAAACCTGTCGGGCGACAAACAATTGGATGCAACGGACTGCTATGTGATGCCTGGTGGCATTGATCCCCACACGCACCTTGAGATGCCGTTCATGGGCACATATTCCACCGATGATTTCGAAAGCGGAACCCGTGCTGCCCTTGCTGGTGGCACTACGATGGTCGTTGATTTCGCGCTCCCAAGTCCCGGACAGGGGCTGCATGACGCCCTAAAAATGTGGGACAACAAATCTACCCGCGCGAATTGCGACTATTCGTTTCATATGGCGGTGACGTGGTGGGGCGAACAAGTGTTCGACGAGATGGAATCTGTGATCAAAGAGCGCGGCATCAACACATTCAAGCATTTCTTGGCCTACAAAGGCGCGTTGATGGTGAACGACGACGAACTTTTTGCCAGCTTTAATCGCCTGTCCGAACTGGGCGGAATTGCGATGGTTCATGCCGAAAATGGTGACGTTGTCGCTGAGCTATCAGCCAAGCTGCTTGCGGCGGGCAATACGGGCCCCGAAGCCCACGCCTATTCGCGCCCGCCACAGGTTGAAGGCGAAGCCACCAACCGCGCAATTATGATTGCCGATATGGCTGGCGTGCCGCTGTATGTTGTTCACACCTCTTGCGAGGAATCTCACGAGGCCATCCGCCGCGCCCGCCAGCAAGGCAAACGTGTCTGGGGCGAGCCTTTGATCCAACACCTAACATTGGATGAAAGCGAATATTTCAACAAAGATTGGGACCATGCCGCCCGCCGCGTCATGTCGCCACCGTTCCGCAACAAGCAGCACCAAGATAGTCTTTGGGCAGGCCTACAATCGGGGTCACTTAGTGTCGTCGCCACCGACCATTGTGCATTCTCAACCGAACAAAAGCGGTTTGGCATAGGCGACTTTACCAAGATCCCGAACGGCACTGGTGGACTTGAGGATCGGATGCCAATGCTTTGGACCCATGGGGTCGCAACCGGCCGCCTAACGCCAAACGAATTTGTTGCGGTGACGTCAACGAATATTGCCAAGATTTTGAATTGTTATCCCAAGAAAGGTGCGATCCTTGTGGGCGCTGATGCTGATATCGTTGTTTGGGATCCTGAAAAGGAAAAAACGATTACCGCGGGCACGCAGCAATCGGCCATCGACTACAATGTTTTTGAGGGCAAAAAGGTTAAAGGCCTCCCGCGCTTTACGCTAACGCGTGGTCAGGTTGCCGTGTTTGATGGCGAAGTCCGAACCCAAGAAGGCCACGGAAAATTCGTAAAGCGCGAAGGCAATACTGCCACGAACAAAGCGCTTTCCTCATGGAAAGAACTGACCGCGCCCACCTCTGTTAAACGCACAGGTATTCCGGCCAGCGGGGTGTAACCCGCGCATTCCTGCACACTCAGGGAACGCGAACTGTTCGCTGTATTTACCGCCTACGACCGATCAATTGAATAATGTACGAGAGACCTAAATTGCAGAGCCTGACCCCATCAACCACGCCCACCCAAGATGCCGATGGTCTCTCGCCCTTGGTGATCCGCGCGTCAAACTTAGACCTGACCTTCCAGACCAACGATGGTCCAGTTCATGCGCTGAAAGACGTCAATCTTGAGGTGAACAAGGGGGATTTCGTCAGCTTCATTGGGCCATCAGGCTGTGGTAAGACGACATTCTTGCGTTGTATCGCTGGGCTTGAAACTCCGACATCCGGAGCGCTTTCGGTCAATGGCATGACGCCCGATGATGCCCGCCGTGCGCGGGCGTATGGATATGTGTTCCAAGCCGCTGGTCTTTATCCTTGGCGTACGATTGGCGGAAACATCCGATTGCCGCTTGAAATAATGGGTTTTTCAAAAGCGGAGATGGGCGAGCGTATCAAACGGGTTCTAAATCTGGTTGATCTTGAAGGCTTTGAAAAGAAATTTCCGTGGCAATTGTCTGGGGGGATGCAACAACGTGCAAGCATTGCACGCGCATTGGCGTTTGATGCCGACATCCTTTTGATGGACGAACCCTTTGGCGCGTTAGACGAAATCGTGCGCGATCACTTGAATGAACAACTTTTACAGCTGTGGGCACGCACCGAGAAGACAATCGCGTTTGTCACCCACTCGATCCCTGAAGCGGTCTATCTCTCAACGAAGATCGTTGTGATGAGCCCGCGCCCTGGGCGAATTTCTGATGTGATAGAAAGCTCACTGCCACGCGATCGTCCGCTTTCTATTCGCGACAGCGCTGAATTTATTGCCATTGCAAACCGTGTACGCGACGGCCTGCATGCCGGTCATGGGCAGGGTTGATTGTGAAATCCTTTTTTCCAGTCGTCACAGTGGTTGCAGCAGTTTTACTGATCTGGATCATCGCGGTCGTCCCGATGAATATGCATCTGACGGCTGATCAGGCCCAGCGCGACGGCCTGGCCGTTTCGCCCGATACGCCAATCGCACGCCAAGACTTTTCCGGCCTTGGTTTGGCGGTCCACAATAGCCACCTGATCCCACTCACTTATGTGAATGTACGCCCCCGATTGCCGTCACCGCATCAAATCGCGATCGAGCTGTATGACACGGTCATCGACAAGAAAATCACGTCCAAGCGAAGCCTTGTCTATCACGGCTGGGTGACACTGGCACCGACGTTGCTGGGGTTTGCAATTGGCACGTTGTTGGGGATTATGTTGGCTGTCGGTATTGTCTTTAGCCGTGTGATGGATCGGTCTGTCATGCCATGGGCTATTGTCAGCCAGACCATACCTATCCTTGCTCTTGCGCCAATGATCATTGTTGTCATGGGGGCCGCAGGTATTCAGGGCATATTGCCCAAGGCCGTGATCGCTGCCTATCTGTCCTTCTTTCCGGTGGTCGTTGGCATGGTCAAAGGGCTACGCAGCCCGGAGGGTATGCAGCTTGATCTTTTACGCACCTATCATTCCAGCAATTCTCAAGGCTTTTGGAAATTACGCTTACCCGCCTCAACCCCATATCTTTTCGCGTCCCTCAAGATTGGCATTTCTGCCTCCCTGATCGGTACAATCGTGGCCGAGCTGCCCACTGGTGCCAAGGCGGGCTTTGGCGCACGTATGTTGGTTGGTGATCAATATGGCCAACCGATCTTGTCATGGGCCGCGTTGTTTGCCGCTGCGATTACTGCGGCAGCCTTGGTAGGAATCATTGGCATGATCGAACGCGGTACGCTGCGCCAAATGGGGATGAAACCGGCATGATCTATATTGTTTTGGGTTTCGCCTTTTGGGCTGCTGGCTGGGTGTTGAACGTCCGACTTGCCAATGGACCGAGCGGGGACGTCCGCAGTGTGCGGATCGCGATCCCATTGATTTTTGGTTTGACGATATTGGTTGTATGGGAGTTTTTTGTTTTGGGGTTTGAAATCAACCCTGTGTTTCTACCACGTCCCTCCGACATTATGATCCGTATGTCACAAGAGCTACCACGCCTATGGGCCGACTTTGTGCAGACGATCATCAAGGGCGCGCTGACTGGTTACATCATCGGCGGGTTGGCTGCATTTGGCGTTGCAATCCTTGCGGATAGGTCAGAATTTTTGACGCGCGGCGTCTTGCCTGTGGGCAGCTTTATGGCGGCACTTCCTATTGTTGGGATAGCACCCATTTTTGTGAAGTGGTTCGGGAGCGATTGGGAATCAAAAGCGGCTGTTGTGGCTGTGATGGTTTTCTTTCCTATCCTTGTGAATGCTGTTGCTGGTTTGCGTGACACAACCGCGATGCAACGCGATTTGATGCGAACATACGGTGCCGGCTATTGGCCAACGCTGTTCAAGCTGCGCCTGCCTGCGGCGA
>DLQI01000041.1:151052-163665 GCA_002478745.1 Rhodobacteraceae bacterium UBA7436
GCGATTGTAGCAGAGTTTTTTGGATCGCCGACTGTCGGCATGGGCTTTCGGATTTCGACCAGTTTTGGTCAGTTGGCCCTTGATATGGTTTGGGCCGAAATCGTAGTCGCAGCCCTTGCTGGCTCAGCGTGCTACGGACTTGTGACTTTACTCGAACGATGGATGACCTTTTGGCATCCATCCAATCGCTAAAAAGCGAAAACCAACAGACTTGGAGGTCTACACGATGAAGAACTTATTAATTGCCGCTGCAGTAACCACGGGAATGGCGGCTTCAGCAGTGAGTGCCGATGGTCATGCGAATGATGTCACACTGCAGCTCCAGTGGGTCACGCAGGCCCAATTTGCAGGTTATTACGTCGCCTTGGATAAAGGCTTTTACGAGGCCGAAGGTTTGAACGTTACTGTCCTTGCTGGCGGCCCTGACATTGCCCCACCGCAGGTCTTGGCAGGTGGCGGTGCTGATGCCATGTTAAATTGGATGCCGTCAGCTTTGGCTGCCCGTGAAAAAGGTCTTCCTGTTGTCAATATTGCCCAGCCGTTCAAAACGTCTGGCCTTATGCTGACCTGCTGGAAAGACACCGGCATCACAAATGTTGAAGATTTCCGTGGCAAGACAATTGGCGTTTGGTTCTTCGGCAACGAATATCCATTTCTTAGCTGGATGAGCCAAGTCGGCATTTCAACTGATGGCGGTGATGATGGTGTCACTGTTTTGAAGCAAGGCTTTAACGTAGACCCACTGTTGAACCGCGAAGCTGATTGTATCTCAACTATGACGTACAATGAGTATGGTCAGGTTATCGACGCAGGCGTCAACCCCGATGAGCTTGTGACGTTCAAATACGAAGAACAGGGCGTCGCGACACTCGAAGACGGTATCTACGTCCTTGAGGAAAATCTGGAAGATCCGGTCTTTGTAGACAAAATGGTCCGCTTTGTACGCGCATCTATGGAAGGCTGGAAATACGCTGAATCCAACCCTGAAGAAGCTGCAGGTATCATCCTTGATAACGATGAAACTGGTGCACAGACTGAAGCTGCTCAGGTTCGGATGATGGGTGAAATCGCCAAGTTGACCGCAGGGTCGAACGGTGCGTTGGACGTTGCTGATTATGAGCGCACGGTCGCGACGCTTTTGTCTGGTGGGTCTGATCCGGTGATCTCTGCTGCCCCAACTGGCGCATGGACACATGCGATCACTGACGCTGCACTTAAGTAAGTTGAACACTAACGTGAAACCGCCGCGCAGCTAGCGGGGCGGCTTCACTGTTTATATGGCAAAAATCGCTCTGAATTCGCCTTGGCAAGTAGACATCGAATTCGCCCCCTCTTCGCCTTACCGTTATCTATAAATCGGTTCAGAACTGTCCCGCACGAAATAGCAATTGCCCAAAACGCAATTGTTCATGAAATGCCCGATCCAAACCTTGATAACCTTTGCCGCGTACATCCAATTAGAACCAATAGTGACGAACATTTAGGCACGCTCATGCCAGCTTTGGCGAACATTTTCTGGTATTTCATTCTTTTGAATTTGAATTGTTGTCGTTTGTTATTTTATAAAGTAACAAACCTCCAAACGTAAGGAGAAACCTCATGCGGAAACAAGCTGCGGTGCGCCAATCAGATGTTTTGGGTGTATTATACGGACAAGCAAAACCAATGACCGCTTATGCTATTCTTGATCAGATGAAGCTCGATGAGCCTGATCTGGCGGCTCCGACCATTTACCGCGCCCTCGCTGCATTAACTGATCAAGGGCGGGCGCATAAACTGGAGTCGATCAAAGCGTTTGTTCCTTGCCGCTGTAATCATGATGCAGCGGTTCCAGTGTTGGCCATCTGCGGCGATTGCGGAACCGTAGAGGAACATGATGGCACCCGATTGCTGCCGGAGCTTTCTTCGATATCTGCGCAATCCTCTTTTCACGCGACGCGCCATATCGTCGAAATCCATGGCCGCTGCGATGGCTGCTCGATCTAACCCAATCAATTCAAACCACAGGAATATTTTGATGAAAGTTCTTCCATTACTTATCGCGACTGCGATCACCGCCACCCCAGTTATTGCCGAAGAAACGCGTCAACTTGATGCGCATGAGCACGGCGTCGGGCAACTAGATATCGCAATTGATGGACAACAAATTGCGATGGAATTACATGCACCTGGTGCTGACATTGTAGGTTTTGAGTATGCAGCGGAAAGCGCAAAGGATCTTGCGGCTGTTGATGCCGCAGTTGCGAAATTGTCCGCTCCTTTAGCCCTATTTGTGCTGCCTGAAGCTGCAGGATGTCGCATTGTCGAAGCATCAGCTGGCCTCGAGAGTGATGAAGAGCACGAAGAGCATGGTGACGAGCATGCCGATGAAGCAGGACACACAGAGTTTCATGCCGAGTATCTGCTGAACTGTGCTGAACCATCCGCGATAACCGGCATCAACTTTGCCTATTTTGGAAGTTTTCCAAATGTGCTGGAGGTTGAGGTCCAAATTATCACAGACACTGGTGCTACCTCGTTTGAAGTAGAACGTGACGCCCCAACTCTTGATCTAACTGGGTTGTTTTAAAGCCTTGACCGACCCAACCGAAATTCTGCGCCTTGAGGATGTCACCTACAATTGGCCGGGGTCTGCCTCTTTTGGGTTGCACGTTCCCAACCTGACATTGGCACAGTCCGAGACAGTTCTGCTGCTTGGCGAAAGTGGGTCGGGAAAGTCTACGCTTTTGTCATTGATCTGCGGGACCATCATCGCAGGTTCTGGTCGGGTCAGTGTTGCGCGCACAGATATTGCTAAACTCTCGGCGGGACAGCGTGACCGCTTTCGCGCCGAGCAGATTGGATTGATCTTTCAACAGTTCAATCTGCTGCCCTTTGCAAGCGTACAAGACAACATTTTGCTGCCTCTACGATTTGCCCCCGAACGGCACAATCGTTTGAGCGATCCAAAGCAAGAAGCCACAAGACTGTGCCATGATTTGGGTCTTCCTGATGGTGTGATGTCATCAAAGGCCGGTAATCTTAGCGTTGGACAACAGCAACGCGTGACGGCTGCCCGTGCGTTAATCGGCATGCCGCCCCTGATCATTGCAGATGAACCTACGTCCTCATTGGATGCGTCAACCCAAGCAACGTTTCTAGAACTGCTGTTTGCGCAATCGCGTGCCCATGGAACCACGCTGTTGATGGTTAGTCATGACGCACGACTATCCAGCCAATTCGACCGCGTGATCCATATGGCCGACATCGCACGAACCACACGAGGTGCCACATGATATTTCGCCTCGCCTTTGCATCGTTGGTCGCACGCGCATTGACCGTCGGCATGACCATTCTTGCGATCGCCCTGTCGGTGGCCCTGTTCCTTGGGGTTGAGAAAATTCGAACCGGTGCCAAAGCCAGCTTTGCTGACACGATATCTGGCACGGACCTGATTGTTGGGGCGCGGTCCGGGTCAGTACAACTGCTTCTCTATTCGGTCTTTCGGATCGGCAATGCGACGAACAACCTGACGTGGGAAAGCTATCAAGACATAGAAAACCGCCCCGAAGTGGATTGGATTGTCCCGATTTCCTTGGGTGACAGCCATCGGCAGTTCCGCGTCATGGGCACAACACAAGCCTTCTTTGAGCGATACAAATATCGCTCAGGCCAATCACTTAGTATACGTGATGGTGCCATTATGGATGACCTGTTTGATGCTGTTATCGGAGCCGATGTTGCCGCGAAGCTAGGCTATAAAGTTGGCAATCCGATTGTAGTGGCGCATGGCCTCGCGTCGTTCACCGAACATGACGATCAACCTTTCCGCGTCTCTGGCATCCTTGAAAAGACGGGCACACCCGTAGACCGGACCGTTCTAGTTGGTCTGCGTGCGATTGAAGCGATCCATGTCGACTGGCAAGGTGGCGGCCAGATACAAGGACAGTCGACCCCAGTTGAGGCCCTGCGCCAAATGGAATTGAAACCATATGCAGTCACTGCAGCGCTTGTGGGGGTCAAAGGGCGCCTTAAGGTTTTCGGGTTGCAACGTGCAATCAATGAATATGCAGAGGAACCCTTGCTCGCAATTCTTCCCGGGGTGGCATTGCAAGAGTTATGGCAAATCGTCGGGATCGCGGAGACAGCGTTGATCGGAGTATCGGCCATGGTCGTGATAACGGCCCTGATCGGGATGATGGCCACGATTTTCTCCAGCTTGAATGAGCGTCGCCGAGAGATGGCCATTTTCAGAGCGATGGGGGCACGACCACGGGTGATTTTGGGATTACTGGTGTTTGAGGCAAGTGTGATGGCCGCACTTGGCGCGTTATTGGGCCTTGTTCTGTTGTATGTCGGGCTGTCCATCGGCCAACCCATGATCGATAGCGCCTTTGGGCTATGGTTGCCCATTGAACCACCAACGCTACGCGAAGTTTGGGTTTTACTGGGTGTTGTCGTTGCTGGCGCAATTGTGAGCATGGTACCAGCATTGCGTGCCTACCGCATGTCCCTCGCAGATGGTATGATGGTTAGGATTTAGGATGACAAGGACCATGACTATGCAGGTTTCCCGCCGTAAATTGATCACCTCGGCTTTGGCCAGTGCAGCCCTACCACGTGCAGCTTTGGCCAAAACGCCAACCGAAATCACATGGGATGATCTGATCCCACCCGGCGTACCCTATTCTGAAATCGTCGCCGCAGGCGAAATGGATGAGACCAACGACATTTGGCAACCAGTATTTGATGAGAACGCAACAAAGTTGAACCCCGTTTTGGATAGAGCATACATCAAGATGCCTGGCTATATTATTCCCATCGATCAATCGATCGACGGTGTTACCAGCTTTGTTTTGGTGCCTTATGTTGGGGCCTGCCTGCACACCCCCCCTCCGCCAGCAAACCAACTGGTTTTTGTTACAACGAACAAACCATGGCCCAGCGATAATCTATGGAATGCGGTATGGGTAACAGGCCAGATGCAGCACGAACTTCAATCAACAGAAGTCGCCGAAACTGGTTATCTGTTGAAGGCTGAGGAAATGGAAACCTACGTATGGTAAGACGGGTCGTGACACGTCGAAGTTTGTTAGCCAGTTTGGGGGCTTTCGGGCTGATCCCACAGTTGGCTGGAGCGGATGAATATATCGATCTCAATTGGAAAGACCTTGTTCCAAAAGGACAAACGATCGTTCCCCCCATGCTGCAAGGTCTGATCGATCACGACCAGGCACCATTGTCGAACCAGCAACCACAATCCACTGGCGTGCGGACAGACTTAAACGGCCAAATAGTTCGTTTACCGGGCTTTATCGTTCCGATTGAGTATTCAGGCACAGGCGTCACCGCGTTCATTCTGGTGCCTTTTGTCGGCGCATGCGTTCACGTGCCACCACCACCCCCGAACCAACTTGTTTTTGTCACGACACAAGAACCCTATGAAAGTTCGGGCATGTTTGAGCCAGTGAATGTTATTGGGATGTTCGGCGTTTCATCCATGTCAACACAGCTTGCAGATATCGCTTATGCACTTTCCGCAGACAGGATCGAACCCTTCGGGTCTTAGATCGTAACGACGAATACACGTTTGCAAGACTCGTTTGCTTCGTCGCTAGAATTTGTCGATCCATTCAGCTCAGTCTGCTCATTTAGAACAGGGTCACGAGCCCCGATGCCGCACTTTTCAAACTGACAATTTTTTAACACCCACCGCCCAACCTTTCATCAATCAGTTAAAACCCACGTAAAATCTCTTGCCGTCAAATCTGGTCCTTGCCCACTCTTAAAATCCCCACCACGCTTTACAGACCTACGCGCGTTGAGGACCGAATGACGGCACATCATTCCATAGGCAGCGATGTCATCTTTCAGCGTGCCCGCGGGACACTGAATATAAGCGTGGTGTCTGCGGCTGGCAATCAGTCGCGCTTAAAAGACCTACGCCAGCAAGGGTCCTACCGTGCGATTATGGTGAACGTCTTGAAGAGTGGGCCGAGATCGTAATGAATGAATACGGTGACGTTGTTACCGCATTTGAAGTGGGCAACGAATACTGGCCATTGATGGATGAAACTGAATACGGATCCAAAGCTAATATAGCGATTAAAGCCTTGCAAAATGGCATTGTTGCTGCGGACGCAGAAGATGCAGACATCTTGGTGCAGATGGCGTCACCTTTTTCGGAATCTGAATACAATTCAAGTGTTGACGATCGGGGATTCAGAGCACGCCTGACAGGTGCAAACGAAGCTATTCTTGCACAACTTGATGACGAAGCCAGAGAGGCAATTGGTGGAGTTGTCGAGCACTACTATTGGAACGAGGCGGCAGCACCGTTCACAGATTCCTCAGCTGAAGTGAACTATATCAATCTAGATTTAGCCATCTGGGAAGAAAACCTTAGATCGTGACTTAGATCTTCACATTACCGAGTGGAATATCAAGGCTTCAAACATCGAGAACAACGGCGTTAAGAGCATGGGTGTTCTTGTTGAAATGGTCGAAAATATGGTTGAGATGGATGTGGTTCAAGGGGCTGTTTGGCCTATTATACACAACACTGCGAACGACCTTGGCGGCCCCCTAGGCGCAGGTACGATTGAAACCGATGATGAGGGGCGTGTGGTACACACAGTACGCGGCGCGATGTTCGACCTAATGTCCAAAAGCCTGCCAGGTATGGAGCTAATCCAACTTGATCTGGAAAGTGTCGAGAACGATATGGAACTCGCTGCCTTTGAGAAAGACGATGAATTTGTTGTTTATATCGGCAACAATTCAGAGACACCGGAAACGATTATCATAGACCTCAACGATTTGTTGCCAAAATTTAATGAGGCTCAAGGTGTAAAGGTCGGATATGATCAAGCAACCTCCAATGGTCTGATATACTCTTCTGCCTTGCAGTCGGTGACGGAAACACAATCCGTTTCAATTGACGGTGAAAACTATCACTTGAATGAGCACGATACCTGTGCGGTTTTAACTGACTATAACTTCGATTCATCGCTGATCGAAATTAACCTTAATCCATATGAAGTAATGCAGATAACGGCCCGGTAATACCTAGCTTATGTATATTTCTCTAAAGTCTTTGGCGGAGCGACCTTTGAAGCCCCCTCTCGAGATCAACTAGTTTTAAGAAGCTGAAACAATAAAGGGTCAGATAAAATCTGACCCTTTGTTTTTCTTACAACGATGTCGGTGCAACGTATTATTGTGTCCGTGCATCCACAATATCATTAGCGGACGTCGGCTCTGGTCCCTTTTGCACAAATATCGCCTCATCAATTTTTTGACTATTTGTGGTTCCGGTTACTGGCTTGCCTATAGTCGTACGCAAGTCATCCAGCTCAATGAAATTGTCAGCTTGGCGCCGTAATTCGTCGGCCAGCATCGGAGGCTGTACCCGAATTGATGATACGACTGAGACACGAACGCCGCGCCTTTGGACGCTTTCAACAAGTGACTTGAAGTCACCGTCGCCGGAAACAATTACGATGTGGTCGACATGAGCGGCAATATCTAGAACGGCAACTGCCATCTCAACAATTGTATTCCCTTTGACTTTCCGACGACCTGTGTGATCAGTAAATTCCTTAGCCGGCTTGGCAACCGTATTGTAGCCATTGTAGCTCAGCCAGTCGACCAAAGGCCTTACAGATGAAAATTCATCGTTGTCTAAAATTGTCGTGAAGTAAGATAATTTTGTTAACTTACCGCGGCGAGCAAATTCTTGACGCATCAATTTAAAATCGATGTCAAAACCCAAGCCCTTAGAGCAAGAAAATAGACTCTTACCATCGATGAAGACAGCAATACGCTCGTCCTTATAAAACATTTGGTTTCCTATCTATATTTATAAACTATCACCTGATGACACTTGCCCAGAAAGGCCTGTATTTCAGGTTAGGTATTTAGAATTTCTATTCAGCTTTGTGTTAAACGGGGAGAAGCCCTAACGAGAGCTAAACCAGTTCTGTGGTCTATCCGCATATCGCCGAGACAACGAATTGCCAGATGGCCAACCCGATGAAACGAACTTGAGGAAAAACTTGGGGAGTGTATGCCTGCGGCTAAGGGCGATTGTTTCTTCTGCTTGTGGGTAATGGTTATCGACGAACACCATTTCTGGGTATCGTGTTTTGGAATTCTTCAAGGAGTTTTCTGAATTCATCGAAAAGCCGCGTTGCATGTATTTTCCTTTGATAGTGGGAAAATATTAACAAATTTGACAACTCTTATCGCGCTCTCTTTGTGGCGACGGAATCATCCGAAGATGCTGTCTTATCTTAAGTATGTCATCGTCAAATTTCGATTGTCAAAATACTTACAGTAGGAGTTTACTTTAAATATAGGGCACCGATTTCCCCTTAATTTTGGGGGATTGTGACTGAATGGTATTTCGGAAATTGGATGTTTGGAGCGACGTTAGTCAACGTACTCAACTTCGATTGACCGCGAGCTTAATGCATTTACCAAACCGGTAAATACGTTTTTAGAAGCGATACCTTCGCGAAGTGCTTCATCAATTTCCCCACGGTTAGTCGCTTTGCTTTTGATACCTAGAATAGTCCGCTTTCCAGCTAACGTATCGTAGACTACCTGCATGTCGCCTGTGAACCGAACGCGTAGTCCAACAAATTCGTGTCCGTTTTCTGCATGGTATGACATTGTGGCCCTAGCTGGAATTCTCTTCAAAGCATAGGTACATCTTCCACAGCTTTTTTAATAACTAGCAAAAGATAGTGCCAAGAGTAGTTGCCTTCATGAAACACATTCACAAGCGATCTCAAGAAGTACCTGCATATAGTGTTTTACGAAAGACTGGTCGCAAAATAACCGGCCAAATCAGTTGATTACGTTGACTAATTTGGCCGAAAAAAAACATCGAATTATCTTTAGATATTTACATATATTTTTTTGACATGCGTTCGAGTCGTAGAACTGCCATTGCAAGAGCTAGCCCGCCGTTGCGTGACGTTGTTCTTGTAGTATCCGGGCAAAACTTGGTTTGCGAGGGCTTAATGTACTGTTCACCTTACGCATGGATGGGCCATCCAGCGGGACACGATGAGATCGATGAACAAGGCGATCAAGGATTGCATCTGCAAAGGTTGGATCTGCGATCACATCATACCATTTCTCGACGGGAAGCTGACTTGTGATAATGGTTGCTTTGCGGCCATATCTCGCGTCGACAACTTCCATTAAATCGCGTCTTTGACCGGCTGTCATTAGGTCTGGCCCCCAGTCATCCAAGATCAAAACGTCTGCACGAATAATCTTTTTGAACAAACGCTCATATGTTTCTGCAGTTCGCGCTGTTTCTAGCTCTTGAAACAGGCGCGGCATTCGAAAATAGAGGACCGTTTTTTCCTGGCGGCAAGCTTCGTGGCCAAGCGCACAGGCCAAGTAAGATTTCCCAACGCCACAAGGTCCCGTAATCAAAACGGAACTGTGGTCGACAATCCAGTCGCATTTTGTCAATTCTTCGAACTTAGTCCGGTCAAGTTGGCGCAAAGTTGTATAGTCAATGTCTGCAATTTTTGCTTCGGTGTCGCGAAGTTTGGCTGCACGTAAACGAGATTAAAAACGGCGCTCAGCGCGTGCTTTATCTTCGCTCGCTGCCATAACCTTAATCCACTCAACCGGGTCAACATTTCTGCTGCCAGTCTTGGTAAGCATTTCTTCGAATGCGGCGGCCATACCTTCAAGTTTCAATGTTTGTAGTGTTTCCAGAACTGCATTGGTGTCCATATTATTTTCCTTTAGTTAAAATAGCCTGCGCCGCGAATGTTTGTGTGCGTGATTGCGTCGGTTGTGTTTGGCTGAAAGTCTGGTGTGTCATCAGTTTCGTTCGATATAATCGCAGCGACCGACTTGAGTGAGCTGCGGCCATATGCGAGCGCCTGTGCGCAAGCAGCATCCAAAACCTCGGAACCGTGGTCCTCGAGCAGGTCGGCAAAGGTTGCTCTGATGATGCTTGTCTGGTCAGCGGAGATAGCGTTCAGGATCAAAGCTTTTGACAACACCTTGATGTTTGGGCCTGCGTCGTCCGCTTTGTGATCAGCCTTGCCAGAACGTCTGGCTGCCTTAAAGAACTCCAAGCTTGTTGGAGCTTCTAAGGTTTCATCATTATCAGAGTGTCCCTCGATGGCGATAATTTCTTCTATTTGCTCTGCAAAGACTGCCTTGGACATTCCCCATTGGCCATCTTTTTCGCTTGTTTTCGAGGGCACCGCGTACGGGGTCAGATCTAACAATGGCAGTTGCGGTTTTTTCACACGTCGGGAAATGAAGGGCACTGCCTGATTTATGGAAAGCTCTTCGTTAGGTGCACTTTCGGGATTCTCGTCGAAGGGAATTGCGGATGTTTGCATGACAATTGCATTGTCAAACAAGTCATCTTGTTTAGAGAAATTCTGCAGTTGATCACGCAGCCGACGGTCATTGTCGTGGCGCTTCTTTGATAAATGTCGATGCCAGTCTCTACGAGTTCTCTGTTCGTAGCTGCTAATTTTCGAGCTTGAGCCATAGATACGTTTGGAAACTCGCCAATCAGAATTTCACGTTTGTGACCTTCTATTTTGACGTGTTGGATCCATACACGTTGGTTGTTGGGTTTAGAGCGCAGGAAGACCCCTGCCCGCCAGTTATCATCTTGCATGTCACGGCTCTCAAGGTGGATGGTTTTCCAAACCTCTCCATTTACACTGGAGGCATCGAGATACTTCTTTGGCATGATAAGGCCCAAGTTTTAAAATTACATTGGTCGATCTAAATAGAGATCAACGAACGCTAGCTTAAAGATTGAAAGGCACAGACGCTTGGAGAAGCCTGTGCCTTTCGAGAGAGATGGAGGGTGATGAGAATTTAAAATATTAGTCTGGCCGCACTTAAGCAGCGATATTTTCGCGGTGGTACACCACGTTTTCTTGCCAGCTCAAGTTGTTCTGAACTGCTTCAAACAACGACAACTCAAGGGACGGGTATAGGACTGGGCTACGGAGTGAAACGTCAGCAAGAATTTGGCGCGACTTGTCAAAATCGTCACGGCTAAACGTGTCCGATATCATAACCACTGGAACACCTGGGTTATCAATTCTGAAAATGGAGAGAGTATCAATCATCCGATCGATGCCACCAAGACCATCAATGTCTACGAACATGATATCGTAAGACGCTGCTTCAGCAAAACCAAGCGAGCTAAAACCAGTGGCAGGCTGCAACGTAATTTCGTTTGAGCTTAGCATACGGCGAAGTACGTCGTATTGACGGTTTTCCGGCCCAATATAACCACACTTAATATCTCTGTCTTCGAAATGTGCAAACATGATAAACTCCAAATTATCTATCTACCAGAATATGCTGATACTTCTTTTTGGTCGCCCCAACTTCAGTTTCGGCCTTGTATCTTAGGATGGCATTTGATCCAAATGAGCACGAAAGTAGGCGTTTTTTTCACATCATGGCTTGAAGTTGGTAACCGCGGCGACGCTGGGACGAAGATGGGATGCTATGCCGATAACTAAAGCGACGGTTTTAAAGAAGCGAGCGCTCACGGCTAATAATCGCAGCATGTGCACGATTTCGGGCACCAAGCTTTCTGCAGATTGAACGCATGTGCATTTTGACAATGACCTCAGTCGCACCCATTTCGCGCGCGATTTCTTTATTTGTCATACCGTCCGCAGCCAAGCGCAACACATACAGTTCTTTATCATTCAGACCATGGTCGTTTTCCAGGTCGGTTGTTGAACCTGGGAAGTCTGCGCCAACGGGAACAAAAATCTGACCAGAGCTAATCAACTCTATGACGCTCCCTAGGGACCGCAGAGGCATCGTTTTCGCAATCAACCCGCGCACGCCAAGTTCGAGCGCCTTATCAAGGAAGTGACGATCAACTTGCCCTGTAAACAAAACGACGTACCCTTCGCGCGCAGCGCGAACAACTTGCGCGACGCTATCAAGCCCGGACATCCCCGGCATTTTCAAATCAAGGAGGATCACATCGAATTTGCCCCACCCCAAAAGTTTAAGCAAAGATTCCAAATCATAGCAGCATGAGGTTTCGAAGCCCCCTTCCCCGCCAAGCATTGATGAAACGGCATCAGCAAGTAACTTGTGGTCATCTGCAATTGCTATCTTCAACGTGTTCTCGTTGTCGCCAGCCTCGTCGTCACGTTCACTCAAATTCATAATTACTTCCTAATTCACTTCTCAAACTTACAAGAATTCACCAACGCGTCAAAAAAAAATCCATTGTAACCAACTTAAGTGTTAGCTGCTATACTTAGAACACATCTTGCGCCTTTCGTACCTATTACGCTCTTTTTTCACCAATCAAAGTATCAAACTACCAAACTTCTCGAACGAACATACCACGTATCTTTAGATGCATCGCTATTTTCTTTTGAATGTATCTAAAAGGGCTGGTTGTCGAATTTCTGTCAAGGAACATCAAATGCTTAGAATAAAACCACTCACGGCTCTTATTACCCTTGTTGCGCTTTTTTCCACACCAACTCTAGTGGCTGCAGCCGACAGCCTTACAATTACAAATGGAGACACTGTTGTTGAGCTGCAAAGCGAAGACGTCACAGCGCTTCAGCAAACCTCATTTGAAACA
>DLQI01000080.1 GCA_002478745.1 Rhodobacteraceae bacterium UBA7436
AAAGCCAAGTCCCCTTGATCTTCAAACCAAACGATTGCTTTTCGTTCTATTGGGTCGCTCCAGATGATAACACCAATCATAATTTTTTAGCCCTCCACTGATCTCATTCAACAGAATTATTCGACGAGTGAACACATCAAAGCTCGCAACTTCAGCTTGCATTTTGTGTCCGCATCAGTATCATTGTGATACTAAAGAGCCTCATCTCTGACGCTGTTAAGATCACGTACCCGTAATTGCGCATTGTATGCGAACGCAGAAGCTTCCGAATGGAAGCTAAATCAACTTACGAGGAACGAAATGATCGCCCCACTCAAGAAACCATCTGAATTGCGCCGCATGTTTGGCGAGAACCTTTGCAGCCTGGCAAAAGGGTATCCGTCGATTTCGGAACTCTCGCGCCGACTCGGCATCAACCGCACCCAATTCAACAGATATCTCTCAGGCGAGAGCTTCCCTCGCCCAGATGTTCTCGCACGCATTTGTTCTTTTTTTGAAATCGACGCCCGCGTTTTACTGGAACCAGTCGATCGCATACGTGCGGCTTCGGACCCCGTTTCCGGTGATTTCCTCAGCAACTTTGTGGGAACTGGAACACGCAACTTACCCGAAGACATATTCCCAAACGGATTTTATAGCTTTTCCCGCCGCGGCTTTCTTGATGCTGACCAATTTGTACGCGGGCTGGTATTTGTCAAAAGGGACAAAGGCAGTACCTTTATTCGTGGTTACGAGCCAAGGGAAGCAATGGATGCACAAGGTCTAACCATTGACCATCAAGCGCGTGAATTTCGTGGTCTTATTTTACAACAAGAAGAGGGAATCGCCGCCTTCGTTTCGCGACGTAACTCAATGACATCCTCATTCAACTACCTCCATCGTGTCGCGTCCTTTGAGAACAATTTTTGGGTCGGCTATGTTACCCGTACAGTGCGTGAGTCAATGATGGGCGACCGTGCCACTCGCTTAGTGTATGAACATCTCGGCAGCGACCTAGGTCGCGCGCGCCAAGTTGCTGCCAATGCTGGCTATTGCAGCATTGGCGATCTCAGCGCTTTTCATCAAAGACTGCTCCAACCGAACGATCCATTCCGGTAATCCCAAAATCCGCATGTGTCGCATGTAGCAAAGTCAGGTCGCTGCTGCACAAGCAACATGCCCCACGCATCCCTAGCTTAAACTCATCATTGTGAGGGAGAGTTTGATGGATCATGTAACCGATGTCGACGCCGTGCGCCGCCCGATTCATGAGGCACATGGCCTTCCTAATGCGCACTACATCGATCCATCCATTTACGACGAGGAAAAGCACGCAGTGCTGTTTTCCGGTTGGGCTGGCCTTGGGGTTGGGGCCGAAGTGCCAGAAATCGGCGATGCGGTTCCACATACTTTTCTAGGCATACCCCTCCTTTTGCTACGTGACAAAACAGGCAAAGTACGCGTGTTTCAAAACACCTGCCGCCATCGTGGCATGATTTTAGTCGAGGAACCCCGCAAGATTGAGGGGGCAATTCGCTGCCCATACCACAGCTGGTGTTATTCGACCGAGGGCCGCTTGGTCAGCACGCCACATGTTGGCGGACCGGGTCAGAACACCCACGACGGAATTGATCATGCTTTGTTGGGCTTGATCGAGATTCGCTGCTACGTCTGGATGGATGTGGTCTGGATCAACATTTCAGGCGATGCGCCAGAATTTGTAGATGCCAATGCCGAACTGGTCACCCAGTGGGCTGATTTTGGCAAACCACTGTTTCACGGCGGCGAAGACAGTACGTTTCAGCTCACCCTTGATTGCAATTGGAAGCTGGCGGTTGAGAACTACTGCGAGAGCTATCATCTGCCCTGGGTTCACCCTGGCCTGAACAGCTATTCACGGCTTGAAGACCACTACCACATCGAAGTTCCTGAAAAATATTCAGGTCAAGGTACATGGGTTTATCGTCAACTCAAAGACGACGCTGGAAATAGTTTTCCAGACTTTGGAGGCATAGATAACAAGTGGGATACGGCGGCTGAATACATTTCGGTTTTTCCGAATGTTTTAATGGGTGTTCACCGCGACCACACATTCGCAATCGTCCTGACGCCTGAAGGGCCTGAAAGAACGATTGAGAATATTCACCTCTATTACGCCGCACCCAAAACGGATTCCAACCTTCGCGCACAAAACACAGAGCAATGGAAACTGATCTTCAACGAAGATGTTTTTGTTGTTGAGGGAATGCAACGTGGTCGTCATGCCCCTCAATTCGATGGTGGCCGCTTTTCACCTGCGATGGACGGCCCAACGCACCTGTTCCACGACTGGGTCGCCTCAAAGCTTCAAACCCATAGAAATGCGAAAATGGCCGCTGAGTGAAGTCGCTAGATCGCCAGCTGCTAAAAGCCCATGATGCAAATGATACCGCCGCCTTGGTGTCTCTCTACACGCAAGCAGCAGACCACACGGACGATGTCGACGCCGCCTGCTTCTACCTAACGCATGCCTATGTGTTCGCATTAGAACGCGGCGACAAGGCTGCTGACGCTCTGCGCGAGCGCCTTGCAGCTCGAGGGCGAGAACCCTCACACGACTAGAACGCAGGGGGCCGCCTTTCTGGCCACAAGGTCGCCTCATGCCAAGTTTGCGCCATACGCAGCAGTTTAGCATCTGATCCACGCTTACCGATCAATTGCAGGCCCATTGGCATATCGTTTGGTCCACCAAAGCCGATTGGTACATTGACGACAGGCAGACCCAGTAGCCCCGGCGCAATTACAACTTCCATCCAACGATGATAAGTGTCCATCTGTTGTCCGTTGATCGCCGTTGGGTTCACAAGGTTCACATCAAACGGCCACACTTGCGCAGATGGCAGTACCAGAACGTCATACGCCTCGAACAACTCACTCGCGCGAAGGAACCAATCCGACCGGATCACGCTTGCCTTGTGTACATCCAGCGCCGACATCGCGATGCCACGCTCGATCTCATAAATAGCAGCAGGTTTCAATTTTCCGCGTGTGGCAGGGTCGTCATATAAACCTGCCATACCTGCCCCAACAGCAAAGCTGCGCAATGTGATCCAGCTGTCCCAGATCGCAGCCGCCGAAAACGGGGCAGGAACCTCAGAAACGTTCCAACCCAAATCACCCATCTGCGCCAATGCAGTTTGGGCCAGAGCATCAATGCCTTCTTCATATTTCAACGCACCGCCCCAATCACCAAGCCATCCAACGCTTGCGCCAGAAATATTTACCTTGAGAGCGGGAAGCGTGGTGCCCTGATCAAAGCTCATTGGTTGACGCGGATCGTTACCAGACATCGTGTCCAACAACGCGGCTAAATCCGAGGGATTGCGCGCCATCGGACCGTTGGTCGCCAAATGATGCAAGAAGGTGTCCCCATTAGGTTCTGACGGTACCAACCCAAATGTAGGGCGCATCCCATAAACGTTGTTCCACGCCGCTGGGTTGCGCAGTGATCCCATCATATCAGACCCATCGGCGACACTTACCATCCCACACGCCAATGCCGCCGCGGCACCGCCAGAGGAACCACCCGCAGAACATGTTTGATCATAAGGGTTCTTTGTCGCGCCAAAAACTGGGTTGAATGTGTGGCTGCCCAAACCAAACTCTGGCGTATTGGTTTTCCCAATAACAATAGCACCCGCAGTTTTTAGTCGTTCAACTACAATGTCATCCTTTGGTGCGACTTCGCCCGCAAACAATGGCGATCCCATTGTTGTGACGAAACCTTTAGCATTCGCCAAATCCTTGATTGCAATCGGGATACCATGAAGCCACCCTTTTCGCGGTGCAGATTGCGCGGCTTGTGCCTGCGCCAATAACGCATTGTGTTCGCCCAAGGAAACGATAGCGTTCACTGTGCCATTCACGTCATCGATCCGATCAAGAGTCGATTGCATCAACTCAGCGATGGATAATTCACCTGATTTTATCAATGCGGACAAAGCGAGGGCGGAGCTGTAATTTAAGTTAGTCATAATCACATCAAACCCGCCACGATACAAAGTAGCAAGGCTGAACTATCTAGGTTACGTATCGAACAGCCCACCTAAAGGGGACCAAGCGCGCTGGTCAGGAATATGCAAACGCATAACATCGCCCACTTTCAACAACCCTTCACGCTCAACAGATGCTGTTACACCGCGTCGACCAACAGCGGCGGGTTTGAATTTTGCGCCAAAACCTTCGTGCTCCATCTCAATCTCGCGACCTGGCAAAACACAAGGACGGTTCTCCATATCAATCATCAGTGTCGCGCCCGTTGTGTCTGATTGTAAGCGTGAAGACGGCGGAACATGCGTGAAATCAGCGATCCCCTCAAGGATCAAAGAAGCACCGAGCAATGTGGGGTCAATATCCTCAAGGCCCATCTTTTCTGCAATCCGTGCAATCTCTTCAGCAGACATGACGCTAAGCTGGCGAACGTTGTTGATTGTAGTGCCTTGCACATGCTGCGACTTTACTCGCACACACGACGGGCGCGTGACGCCAAAATGCGCCTCACCTGCGAAACCGCCAAACACTGCCATAGCCTCATTCAACGGCTCTGATCGCATGGTGCCGCTATCAGCCACAACCCGGCCCAGCCACGTTATGCGGGCTGTATATTCTGTTGGCATAAGTGCTGGCATGGAGAACTCCTAAAGCGATCTGTTGAAGCAAGCATAGCAAAAAAGAAAAGGCCCCGCATATAGCAGGGCCTATGATTTTTTGTACATTCTAGATCAATAACTGTGATCAGGAAGGTGTTGGATCGGTATCGCCATCATCCGTTGATGGTGCCTTCTTCGCCTTGGCCTTTGTTTTTGCCTTGGGGATCGCCGTGACACTTGGTGCAGCTTTGTTTGCCACATCGTCATCGCCATCTTCTGGCTCATTTGGCAATTCACCCGCAATCACGCGTTTGATCTCTTCACCCGTCAAAGTTTCATATTCAAGCAGACCTTGGGCCATGCGTTCGAACTCAACTTCTTTTTCTTGGATGATTTTTAAAGCCCAGTCATATCCGTCTTGGATGAACTTTTGAACTTCTTCTTCGATCATCTCTTTGGTATTGGCGGAGACAGAAAAACCACCGGTGCGACCAGAATAGCCTTCAGCAGCTTCTGAATAGTCGATGTTACCGACCTTGTCCGACATACCCCAACGCAGAACCATTGCACGAGCCAATGAAGAGGCCTGCATGATATCGCCAGCTGGGCCATTTGACACAGAATCAGGACCATATTTGTGGATCTCTGCCGCCTTACCCGCCATGGTCATTGCCAAACGCTGGTGGCATTCGTCTTTGAACATGTTGAGGCGATCCATTTCTGGAAGGCTCATTACCATGCCCAAGGCGCCGCCGCGTGGAATAATCGTGGCCTTATAAACAGGATCACATTTCGGCAATGTCATCCCAACCAATGCGTGACCAGCTTCGTGATAGGCAGTCATCTCTTTTTGTTCTGTCGTCATAACCATGCTGCGGCGCTCGGCCCCCATCATGATCTTATCTTTGGCAGACTCGAAATCACCCATCGCGACGAAACGGCGACCGACACGCGCAGCAGTCAATGCCGCCTCATTCACAAGGTTCGCCAAATCCGCACCTGAGAAGCCCGGGGTACCACGCGCAATGATGCGCAGATCTACGTCGGGACCAAGTGGAGATTTACGCGCATGCACGCCCAAAATCTTTTCACGTCCTTTGATGTCAGGATTGCCAACAGTCACCTGACGGTCAAAACGACCTGGGCGCAGCAACGCAGGGTCCAAAACATCTTTGCGGTTTGTCGCTGCGATAATGATAACGCCTTCGTTGGATTCAAAACCATCCATCTCAACCAGCAATTGGTTCAACGTTTGCTCACGCTCATCGTTGCCACCACCGTGGCCAGCGCCACGTGCACGACCAACCGCATCGATCTCATCGATAAACACGATGCACGGTGCGTTCTTTTTGGCTTGTTCAAACATGTCGCGCACACGCGATGCACCCACGCCAACGAACATCTCAACAAAGTCAGAACCGGAAATGGTGAAGAATGGAACACCAGCTTCGCCTGCAATGGCACGGGCCAAAAGCGTTTTACCGGTACCTGGAGGGCCCTCTAGCAAAGCGCCCTTTGGAATTTTGCCGCCAAGACGCGAAAACTTCTGCGGGTTGCGCAAGAATTCAACGATCTCTTCCAGCTCTTCCTTGGCTTCATCAATGCCTGCCACGTCATCAAAGGTCACGCGACCTTCTTTTTCAGTGAGCATCTTAGCCTTGGATTTCCCAAAGCCCATTGCCCCGCCTTTGCCGCCGCCTTGCATGCGGTTCATGAAGAATATCCACACACCGATCAGCAAGAGAACGGGAAGGATCGTCATAATGAACGCTGAAAAGCCTGACTGCTGTTGTTGCTCCGCACGTACTGGCACTTTGTTTTGCAACAAAATTTCAGTCACTTTTGCATCGCTTGGGATGATCGCAATGAAGTCTTCTGTTCCTTTGCGGAACAGAACCTTCTCACCGTCCAGCGTGACGTTGCTGACGGCGCCGTTCTCAACATCGGTTACAAATTCCGAATAGCTAAGTTCACGGCTCTGCATATTAGTGTTTGAACCGCCGAAGAGGTTAAACAATGCGAGGACCAAGAGGAACAAAACCACCCAAAAGGCGATATTACGTGCATTTCCCAAGGAAACTTCTCCTAAAATTCGACAGCGCCAACCAAATCAGCGCCCTTTAGCTTAAGATAGTGATCAATTGCGCAGGTTCAATGCGATAATAGTGTCGCAATGAAGGTATCTGCGTCTCTTTCGAGTGTCGCCACCCATTCAGTACCTTGGTCAGTCAATGGAGACGCAATTAACGCATCGCCACACCAAACCGCAGGGAGCGACAATATTGCTTCTCTTGGCAGGCCCAAGTCACGCCACGCATCGTTGCTACGCACCCCGACCTCGCCCAGCGGGCGGAAACTCAATCCATCACGATCAGCGGGGCCAGTGAACCGCCACCGCCCATCCCATAGCTCGTCAATTGCGCACGAGATGCCACGCACAGCATTCAACTCGCGACACACGTAAATACGACCCTGTTTATAGACGACTTGGCAACCATCAACGGTGCTAGAAACCCCATTTTTCATCGAATTTTGCACCTGCGAGACGCCACCACGGCGGGGTGAATAGGTCGCGCCATTCACCCACATAATCGCCCGAACCAGAAGGCGACGGGCAATCTCAACGGGCAATGCATTGTACCGTTCAAGGTCAATTCGTACAGTCCCAAGTGTCATTTCACATGCGTCTCTCGCCGCCAATGATGTGTGCCACTCAAGTGCCGCACGCGCATCAGACATGTTGCCAGCAACCACAGCCAAGGTCTGCGCGTTCAAGCCCAGAGGAGCGAGTACTTTTAGCGCATCGCGCATCCGAATTCGCTCAAAATCACGATTTTCATTACTGGGATCTTCGGCCCAAGTCACGTTTTCTTGGCGCAAAAAATCGCGTAAGTGCTCACGCGCGGCTCCTAAAAGTGGCCTTAGCCATGTCACACCATGGCGTTGGCTCTCAAACGCCATGGCAGCCAAACCATCAATCCCTGCGCCGCGCGCCATGCGCATCAGCAGTGTTTCGGCCTGATCATCGGCGTTGTGACCCAAAGCCACGACATCAATGTCGCGAGTTTTGGCCCACTTAGCGATCAAATCATATCGCGCGTCACGTGCGTTGCTCTGTAGGTTGCCTGCACCATCCCATCCCGTCCAATGCACGACGGTATGTGGAACATCCAGTTTAGCACATTGGGCAGAAACCACCCTAAGCTCAGCATCCGTGCCGTCGCGCAATCCATGGTCAACCGAAATTGCATGCAACGCGGTGCCAGCTTGCTTGGCATAGCGCGCCATCAAAACCAGCAATGCGATCGAGTCACCACCGCCAGAGACTGCCACACCAATCCCCTTAAGGTCATGAGACGACATTTGTCGTGCAATCAATTCAGCAAGTTGGGTTTTCGACATGTGGTTACATCCAACTATGGATCACGAACATCCAATATTTCGCATTTGCGAATTGGCTTCCAATGCAGCATCTGAATTTGGAAAGCGTGCGGACACTTCTCCAAGAGTCACACAGGCTTCGCTGGTCTGACCTAAACGGCCAAGGGCGCTGCCCAATTTGAACAAAGCAGACGGTGCATTCGTTCCTGTTTGGTCTGCACTAAACGCCTCGAGATAGGCGCGCGCCGCAGAACGTGTATCACCAAGACCCTCTAGCGCATCGCCACGCATAAGGTCAGCATCCACACTTAGCGGGCCACCGGGATAGGTCTGATTAAAGGCCGCAAACTGGACTGCAGCGCCTTGAAAGTCACCGGATGCGAGCGCCCCCGACGCCCGCTCAAAGTCTGCAGATTCTTGGGTCGCCAACTGGCTTCCTGTTTCTGGCTCTACTGGCACTGCAATTGGGGAGGTCACTTGCTCTTCGCCGCCCAAAGTTGATGTTTCGCCTATCGCGCCAATGTCTCCACCCTCAAGCTCAACAAGACGGAACTCAAGATCACCGATACGGTTGGTGCCATCGGCAACAACGCGACCAATCCGGAATTCCAATTGTTCAGTTTTGCCAGTCAGACGTTGCAATTCACTTTCGATCCCCTCGACACGATCCAACAAAGAACCGCCTGTCGTGCCACCACTGGCCGCGCCAGTTGTAGATAACTCACGCTTGAGTTTTTGTATCTCTATATTCAAAACCGTCAGTTCCTGACGGACATCGGCCAAGGTTTGGTCGTCTTGAGCTGCGACCGCTAAAGGCCACAACACACAACAGATCACTACACGAAAGGCATACTTCATAAGCTTTTACCCTGTCAGGCCGCCAGCCAAAACTGTGACTGCGCGACGGTTTTTTGCGTAACACGCTTCTTCGCTGCATATCTCGATTGGGCGTTCCTTGCCATAGCTTACGATTTGCATGCGCGAGGATGGAACACCTTTGGAAACCAAATAGCTGCGCGCAGCATCCGCACGGCGGTTACCTAATGCAATGTTATATTCACGTGTGCCCTGCTCGTCTGCGTGACCTTCGATAATGGCAGTATAATCCGCATTGGTCAGCAACCAAGTTGCCTGACCGTCCAAAGTGGCGCGACCCACTGCTGTCAATGATGATTGGTCAACTTCAAACGTCACACGATCGCCGACAGCTTGCTGGAAGTACGCGGTAGACGCTGGATCAGACGCACTGCCCGCAATCAAACCAGAGTTCCCCGCAGCATTTGGGCCAAACGCACCGTCACCAGCACCTCCACCCAATTTGCCTGCGTTTGTACAAGCGGCCATAGTTAGCGCGCCCATCATCAGAATTACTTTGGTTGTCAATTTCATCTGCTTCGCCTCGTTTTTAAGTCTAACTATTATTTAGGTTCTTCTATCATGGTTGTGGCAAGCTGTCATCGCACGCCACATTTCAAATTGTTTCGGATCACTTCTGCAATGGGGACCACGACGGGTCGGACCCACCCTCAGGGGTACGCACAGGACGCAAGTTACGCCCGGTGATGTCCACTGAATACAATGTTGATCGGCCACCAGCCCCTTGGGTCTCGCGGTGGAACATGATCACGCGGCCATTTGGCGACCAGGTTGGCCCCTCATCTAAAAAGGACGCAGTCAAAAGACGCTCTTCACTTCCATCAACCCGCATAACGCCAATGTGGAAGCGCCCTTTGGATTGCTTTGTAAATGCAACCAGATCTCCACGCGGAGACCAAACAGGCGTACCATAACGGCCTTGCCCGAATGAAATGCGTTTTGCCTCTCCACCGTTTGCGGACATAATGTACAACTGTTGCGCTCCAGAGCGGTCGCTTTCAAACACAATATTGTTGCCATCCGGGCTGTAACTTGGCGCTGTTTCAATAGATGGTGCCGACGTCAGGCGCGTTGAACGGCCTGAAGCGACGTCCATCGTGTAGATGTCTGTGTTGCTGCCTGTTGCTTGGGAATACACAACCGTTTGGCCGTTTGGTGAAAAACGCGGAGCAAAGCTGATCGAGCCTTCACCGCTTTCCAACAAGCGACGCTGAACGCTGCCTACATCCAGAACATAAATGCGTGGGAAACCTGTTTCATATGAAGTGTAAAGGACCCGGTCACCTGTAGGGCTAAAACGCGGGGCCAAGACCAATGATCGACTATCAGTCAGGTATTTCACTCCGGCACCATCATAATCCATGACAGCTAAACGCTTTTGGCGCTTATTTTTGGGTCCCGTTTCTGAAACGAAAACAACGCGACTGTCAAAATAGCCACTTTCACCCGTGATCCGGCTGTAAACTGCATCTGCGACCTTGTGCGCCATACGGCGCCAACCTTCTGTCGTTCCTTGGAACTGCAGGCCATTGCCCAATTCGGCACCCGAAAAGATATCGTAAAGGCGGAACTTAACCGTCAGATTATTGCCAGAGACATTCACTGCACCAGTGACCAAAGCCTGCGCATTGATCGCTTTCCAATCAGGATACTGAATGGCTGACCCAAAGTCGGTTACACTACTGATATAGGCCGTGGCCGGAATTTCACGAAACAATCCGGTGTTTTGCAAGTCAGCGGCCACGACACGGGTCAACTGTACCCCCATCTCGGCGCTGCTGCCGTTTTCGGCCACAAAATTCGGGGTCGCAAACGGCAACGGTTCAATAACACCTTCGGTGATTTCGATGCGCAACGGGCCTTGTTGTGCCAACGAGAATGTCGCCGTCATCATCAAAGCCATCAGGGTTGTAAAAATTCGAACCATCATTTGATGCGCATCCTTTCGGGATTGAATGTCATTTCAATGTCTTTCCATTGATCGTATTTGTCGCTGGGTAATTGGAAACCACGGACTCCGCAGCGGATAATCGCTCGTCTGGCCGCTTCAAACGCTTGTTTTACCGACGCGCTGGTTCCGCCTTCGCTGCCCACTTGGCGGATCGAAGACACAACTGGTTTGCCGTCTTGCGTCAGGGACACCGCCACAACAACTGTAGTTTCGAGGGCCAAGCTAGATAGCGAACCGACGTTCCAGCAGTCCTGCACGGCGACGCGCAATGCGTCCTTTTCGCCCGCTGATAAGGGTGGGCCACTTGGCGCACTCGGCGTTTCCGTAACTTGCCCCAAAGTTTCAGCCAATGCGTCGTCTACTGCGGAGGATCCCGATTGTTCTAGGGCCAATGGCTCAGCAGCAGGCTCTGAAGCTTCAGCCGCCTGTACCGCACGACGTGTAGGACGACGCGGCGGTGGGCGAAGTGATTTTTCTGGTGCCGCTGCAGGTTTCTCTGCCTCGGTCACGATCTCTGTTGCTGCTTCTTCGGGTGCAGTCTCCTCTTGCGGCTCAGCAACCGTTTCGCCAGTTTCAGCCTGTTGGACCGCGTCCTGCTCAACAGGATCAGGCCGAGCTTCTGGGTCAGGTGCAATTACCGCTTCAGGTGCAACGCGAACGGACGTTTGCGGAACTGGTGTTTCACTTGTTTCAGGAGCATCCACAGTCACTTCTGGTTCTGGCGTTGGTAACACGGGCGCTGCATCAGACACTTCGGCATCCGGCAACGGGGTTAATTCACTGACATCGGGCGTATCATCAGCAGAGGGCGCAGGCGCAGACTCCGGTGTCTCTTGTTCTGGTGTCGTCTCAGGTGCCGGAACGTCCACAGCCTCGCTATCCGCAACGGGCTGTGCAGGTTGGGCCACTTCACTTTGAGAGGTTGGTGAATCTTGGGCTGCCATCAATGCTGCAAAGGCTTCACCAGAGATGACAGAGACCTCCGTTGCTTCAATAGGTAGCTGTTCGGTGCGGAAAATCCCACCGAACAGCATCCAACCTATTAAAGTCGCGTGCCCTGCCGCCGATATGACGTGCCCTGTGTTCACAGCTTGCGCCCCACGACCTTACTGATCCGACTCGTCAAGCGCGGGGCCACCGATATCTGTCACCAGACCGATGTTGGAAAAGCCACCAGCGTTCAACGCACCCATTACTTGCATGACTTGCAAGTAAGGTACCGCACCATCAGCACGAAGAAATACACGGTCGCTCTCGCGTTCCGCCGCAATGCCACGCAAGCGTGTGATCAACTGATCGCGCGGTGTTTCCGTGGTTTGAATTTGGATGGCACCCTCGGCCGTGATCGTCACTGTCAGTGGCTCTTCCTGATCCACTGGCAATGCGCCCGCAGCCGTCTTGGGCAGTTCAACGGGCACACCAACTGTTAGCAATGGAGCTGCGACCATAAAAATAATCAGCAAAACCAACATAACATCAACAAACGGCGTTACGTTGATTTCCGCCATTGGCCGTGCGCCGCCGCGACGACGACGACGACCGCCCCCATCGTCTTTTTGTACTGTGCCCGCACCCATGGCTTAACTGTCCAACTGACGGCTAAGGATGGTTGCGAATTCATCAGAAAATGCTTCGTAGCCAGAGATGATGCGATCACTGTCCGCGCTTAGCTTGTTGTAAAATACAACGGCAGGGATCGCGGCCAACAGGCCCAAACCTGTGGCCAACAAAGCCTCCGCGATACCCGGTGCCACTACGGCAAGGTTGGTATTTTGCTGTTCTGCAATTTCGATAAAGGCGTTCATGATCCCAATCACGGTCCCAAACAAACCAATGAACGGAGCAGTCGACCCCACTGTGGCCAAAACTGTCAGACCCTTTTGCAGGCTTTCGGCTTCCTTATTAATCGCCACATCCATGCTGCGGTCGATGCGTGCGCTTGCACCCGCAATCAAACCACCATCGTCGCGGTGCGAGCGGCGCCATTCGGTCATGCCAGCGGCAAATACCTTTTCGGAATGTCCATTGGGGGCTGGCCCAATTTGATCAAACAACGTGTCCAGCGGTTCGCCCGACCAGAATTTTTGATCAAATGCCAGCGCTTCAGTCCGCGCATTGCGATAGCTGATCATTTTTTGAACAATAATCGACCATGCCCAAAAAGAGGCAACAATCAGCATGATCATAACTATTTTTACAGTGAGTGTCGCGCGTGCGAATAATGCCCACATAGAGAAATCAATCTCATGCGCTAGGGCTAGCGTTTCTGCTTCCATGTGCCTGCTCTTTTGTTGCGGTCAGTTTTTTGACCATCATTGAGCATGTTTGTAGCGCATTAACAGGGGGAAAGCCATCACTATGGCGTCAGGAGCCGTTTAGGACTGCTTTAATGCGCGGATTTCCGCGGGAAGACGGGTTGGTTTCCCCTCAACTGTCATGCAAGCAGCAGTCACTTTCGCACGGAAAATTGGTTTACCATCCAATTCAACAGTTTGGTCAAACACCCAACGGACAGCGCCGGACGCATAGTGCGTGGTGACGACTTTAACGCGATCACCCAATCTCGCAGAGCCAAGGTAATCCGCTTCAACCCGCGTAACCGCAAATACGATCCCCGCATCGCGCATTGTGCGCTGATCAATGCCCAACTCTTCAACGATCTCAGAACGCGCACGTTCAATATAACGCAAATAGTTGGCATAATAGACGATGCCTGCCATATCGGTGTCTTCATAATAGACAGTGACAGGGAAACTGTGGGGGATCATTGCATTAAACCAATACGCGCAGACATTCGCAGTGCATGTGTTGGGTCGTGGGACGATACAGGCAAGATGGGATCATAGGCTGCGGCGATCACTTGGCCAATTTCTGGGCGCAGAACAGTTGTTTCACCGACCAATGCCAGCGGCGACTGGGTTTTAAACGCCGTGTCAGACCACAACAGTATCGATTGCGTCGCTTGGCTTAGCGCCAATGTATCGGCGGGCAGTGCGGACAGGCTGTTATCCATGCGCAAGAAAACAAAGCAGGCCTTAATCGCGCCTGCATCATCGAAGCGAAACGCGCGGTACTGGTTTGCATCTACCTCTTTCAGTCGGGCCACCAATGGCTCAAGGTCAGGGACCATATCGCCAAGACGCGGAACCTCTAGCAATTCATCCCAATCGCGGAAGAAGAACCACATAAAGTTGCTGCCGAGTTCCGCATCGCCATCTGTCATTTCGTGACTTGCTAATCGACACACTGCATCAATGGCACCTTTGATGACGCCCAGGGTTTCATCTTCGACGCCAAACACCACCGGTGCAATCCCACGCCCCCAACGGGCAAATGCAAATGATCCATCCGCGCGGGTAAACAGCTGCTCTACGTCCGTAACATCCATTTTCTGTGTCCTTCGTCTTAAATCGTTAGGCTTTTAGCCGAATAGGTCCGACGCCTTGGCCGGTGGTGCCATACCCAAATGGGTCCAAGCCTTCTGTGCCAACATCCGACCGCGCGGCGTGCGCTGGATTAGACCTTGTTGAAGCAAGTACGGTTCGATCACTTCTTCCAAGGCATCACGACTTTCGCTGAGTGCTGCACTTAGCGTTTCAATTCCAACAGGACCACCCTGATAGTTTTCAGCGATCAAGCGCAAATAGCGGCGGTCAGCACTATCTAAACCCAAGCGATCAACACCCAGACGGGTCAAAGCGCTATCAGCCAGTTCCTGCGTGACACGGCCATCACCTTCAACAACTGCGAAATCCACAACGCGGCGCAACAAACGCCCAGCGATACGTGGGGTTCCACGCGCACGCCGTGCAATCTCTCGTGCGCCACCTTCATCGGCGGGGGCACCTAATTTACGAGCGTTGCGCTCAACGATGATAAACAGTTCATCCTCGGTGTAAAATTCTAGACGGGTCGGAATACCAAAACGGTCGCGCAGCGGCGTGGTCAGCAGACCCATGCGGGTTGTCGCGCCAACAAGCGTGAAAGGCTGCAATTCAATCCGAACAGTACGGGCCGCTGGCCCCTCGCCAATTACCAAATCCAGTTCGAAATCTTCAAGTGCAGGATATAGCACTTCTTCTACCGCAGGATTGAGACGGTGAATTTCGTCAATAAACAGAACATCCCGCGCCTCAAGATTGGTCAGGATTGCCGCCAAATCGCCTGCCTTGGCTAAGACGGGGCCAGATGTCATGCGAAAGTTTACACCCAATTCACGTGCCATGATCTGAGCCAATGTCGTTTTCCCCAAACCAGGTGGTCCGTGGAATAAGGTGTGATCCATCGCCTCGCCGCGCTGCTTGGCAGATTGGATAAAGACACGCAGGTTGGCGCGCGCTTCAGCTTGCCCCACGAACTCATCCAAACCTTGAGGGCGCAAAGCGCGGTCAAAATCTTCGGGCATGGGCGCGGGGCGCAAAGTTGGGTCTGGCTCACTCATAAATCATCTATGGCGCAAGGTGCGGCGTTCTTCCAGTGGAAGGTTCAGCCACAACCGCCCTTAACCTTTCGGAGCCAACAATTTCAACGCAGCACGAATAAGTGCAGGCGTTTCAGCATCAGGGTTTTCGCCTGCCGCTTGGGCCACTGCCCCCGCAGCATCACTCGGCGCATAACCAAGATTGCCAAGCGCAGACAAAGCTTCGGCCTGTGCCGACTGGTTTTGAACAACTGGGCTTGACATAGGGCCTTCAATCACTTCGCCGTCATCATCGCCCATTGTTTGGGCCATCGTGCCACCCATGGCCATGATTGAAGGGGCCTTATCTTTCAGATCCAAAACCACACGTTGCGCAATCTTAGGCCCAATACCTTTGGCCGCTTTAATTGAATTCCAGTCTCCCAGCGCAATAGCGCGACTAACACCATCAGTGCCCAAGGTGCCAAGGATTGCGAGGGATGCTTTGGCACCAACACCTTGAACGGACGTGAGTAAACGATGCCATTCCTTTTCAGCCAAGGTTGGAAAGCCAAACAGCTGCATCAGATCCTCGCGCACAACCAAATCGGTGAACAAGGCGCAAACTTCGCCTACCCCGGGCAAAGTCGCCATCGTCCGTTCCGAACAATACACGATATAACCAACGCCGCGCACATCGATCAGAACATGGTCTGTTGTGCGGTAATCGATACGTCCTGTGAGTTTCCCAATCATACCAATGCCTTTTGTAATGCTTCTGCCAACCCGCTGGCCCCGCCATGATGGGCGTGACAAATGGCGATCGCCAATGCGTCCGTTGCATCAGGTCCCGCCAGTTCAACACCGGGCAGTTGCAACTTAATCATATGCGCAACTTGGCCCTTGTCAGCATGACCAACGCCAACAACGGTCTTCTTTACTTTGTTCGGGGCATATTCACCGACAGTCAAACCGCCCTGCGCCGGCACCAACATGGCAATGCCCCGTGCCTGGCCCAGCTTCAGCGTTCCCGCGCCATCCTTGTTTACAAAGGTTTGCTCAACCGCAGCCGTGTGCGGGGCATAGCGCACCATCACCTCAGTGAGGCCGCGATGCAGTGACAAAAGGCGAACTGCCAAATCAGCCCCTTCAGAGTGAATAACGCCGTTCGCAACATGGCGAATACGCGGACCATCAACATCGATAACCCCCCACCCCATATTCCTAAGCCCCGGATCAATTCCTAAAACGCGCGCCATTGCGTCACCTGCCCTGCATTATTGTTGCTTTTCGCACAGATAGCACGAAACAAGAACATTCGCCAAGAGGCAACATTGCGTGATACAAAACTCTATGCCTAAACATCACAAAAACGACACGCGCGAAGTCGTAAATAACTCCTTATTTTCATGGGCTATACGATTGCATTTACCTATGCGCAAAACGCATATCGAACATGCATTCTTAGTTATTGTTGGATTCAATCTTTGGTTCTAAACGCCTCAATACAAGACCGGACAATCCCGGCCAACATTCATAAAGGACTGCGACGATGACAACATTCAACACAAACAGCACTACATTCGGCACAACTTCAGTTGCAGCCCGTATTTCAGGCGCCGTTCACTCAGCAATCGATGCTGCTGTATTCTGGAACGACGCACGCCTGACACGCAATGCACTTACATCACTTAGCAACCGCGAGCTTGAAGACATTGGTCTTTCACGCGGCGACATCGAAACTGTTGCACGCGCACGCTAATCCGAATTCTAAGAGGATCTCTTCCTCGCCCTCCCTCGGGGGATGAGAGCCCTTAGACGCAAAAACCGCGTAAACCCAATTCGGGTTGCGCGGTTTTTTTATGTTCACTTGCAGCCTATTCCCCCCTCAAAGGGCCAACGCACCTCAGCAAACACTGGAGGGTCTCTAGATTAGCGAAAAATCGGACCAATTACTGTTGCGAAGTACTCTGTTGCTGGTTCAATTTGCATGACCCATGCGCCGCCTTGTTCAACAAAGGTTCCCTCATCCAACTTGGCAATGCGCTCGTCATAAAGCTCTGGCCCAACAGCTGCCAAAATAAATGCTTTGAAAAACAACAAGCCCGCAAGAAGCATCACGATGCCTGCAACTGGAATACTGAACCCGCGGCGGCGAACATAAGGCTTAACAACGATCAATCCATCACTACGGATCTCTGTGGAATACCCACGCGCCATCGCTGTGTGTTTACGCCGGATATCATTCAGACGTTCATCAAATTTTTTACTTGGACCATACATGGCTACACCTAATTATAAACGACCAGTCCCCGAACTGATCCACCCTGTGAATAGTCCTGAAATAAGTCATTTTCTAGGCAAACGCTTCAAAACCCCTTAAAATAGGGCTCTAATTATGTCTTTTTCTGCAAGGTTAGCGTTGTCCATTCAACAATCTCTTCCCGATGCACAAGATTGATGCCGTTCTGTGCATAAACTGCAATTACGTCATCAGCCTGCTCATTCAAAATCCCAGAGAGAACCGCATAGCCCTCATCCGCCAGATTCGTGGCCATATCCGGTGCCAATGCAATCAGGGGACCTTTGAGAATATTGGCGAAAACCAAATCATACGGTGCTTTGGCCAAAAGATCAGGATGATCAAAACCAGCTGCTTCGACAGCAATGATGCGTCCGACCAAGTTATTGGCCTCAACGTTCGCATTGGCTACATCAACAGCGACCTCATCAATGTCACTGACCATAACGGGGTTCGGCCAAATACGTGCGGCAGCCATGCCTAAGACGGCAGTTCCGCAACCGATGTCCGCCACGTTTTCACCTTGAAATCCACCCTCTGACAGGCGGTCCACAGCGCGCAAGCAACCCAAGGTCGTACCATGATGGCCCGTCCCAAATGCCATTGCCGCCTCAATCAGCAGTGGTTCGCAGTCTGCAGGTACTTTGTCGGCATCATGACTGCCGTAAACAAAGAAGCGCCCGGCCTCAACTGGTGCCAATTCACGGCGCACGTGGGCGACCCAATCAGTTTCTGGCAATTCAGAAACCGCAAAAGAATTGGCACCCATTGCTGTCGCCAACAAAGACAGAGCTGTTTCATCCGGATGTTCTGTGAAATAACCTCCGACTTCCCAAAGGCCCGAACCATCCTCAACTTCAAAAACCCCAATTCCTGTCGGTTCAGGGATCAATCGTTCCATCGCCGTACCCAGCGCTTCGGCTGCAGGTTTTCCCATAAGGGTCGTCAGCGCGGTGAATGTCGGCATTATCGGCTCCAATATAACGTTAGTCGTGGTTCGGCGCGCACACTAAATCGCACATCGACAGCCACTAGGTTCAGCTTCGCGACATAGCGCCAGCCCCGCAGTGCCGCAAGGGCTGGTTAAACTCAGGCCGCCGCTTCAGTCAGTGCAGGCTTAAATATTGTCTCATGCCCAGGCCCCGGATGGCGTGGGATCAAAAGTGCGAGGCTTAGGGACACGCATGCCATCCCAGCGGCAATCAAAAACACCAAAAGAGGTGACACCAGCCAAAGCAATCCAAGCGTCACAGGCAAAACAACCGCCGCGATATGATTGATGGTAAAGGCGACAGCCGCGGTTGGCGCGATATCGGCAGAGTCCGCGATCTTTTGAAAATAGGTTTTCAATGCCAATGCCAGCCCGAAAAAGATGTGATCAACCACGTACAAGAAGGCCGCAACCAGTACCCCCCAGCCAAGATAATAAACACCGCCGTAAGACAAGAAGACCAACGCCAAACCGACGTATTCAAACACCAACGTACGCCGTTCACCAAAGCGTTGAACAATACGACCCAGCAATGGGGCCACCAACATGTTGATCATCAGGTTGATCAGGAACAGCGAAGTCAGCTCGTGAACCTCAAAGCCAAACTTCTCAACCATCATAAACCCTGCGAACACGACAAAGATTTGGCGACGGGCACCCGACATGAACTGCAGCGCATAATACAACCAGTAGCGTTTGCGCAGCACCATGCTTTTATTCTGAACTGTGGGGCCTTCAAACTGCGGATATGCGACCATCGCAAAGACGGCGATGATGGCAGTCGCAGCACCGCCGCATATATAAACGATATTATAGCCCAACCCCAATGGTTCCCACAGCAGCAGGATGATCAAATAGACAATGAAGGTCGCGGCCGATCCTAAGGCCATCATCCACCCCATGATACGCGGGGCATTCGCAATTGGCAGCCACTGTAGTTGCAATGATTGGTTCACCGTCTCGTAATAGTGAAAACCTATCGAGCTAAGCATTGTTAGCGTCAAAATTCCGGTCAAAGATGGGTAGTAAGCCGTGATAGCAGTAGCGACCCCAAGCAGGACAAGGGACACCAGTCCCAACACTTGTTCGCGCACAAAGATAATGATTGCGATTACACCAACGGCCAAAAAACCGGGTATTTCGCGCACCGTGTGCAGCAATCCAATGTCGGAACCATCAAAATTAGCAACTTCAATTACAAAGTTGTTCAACAAGGCAGACCACGTATTGAACGCAATCGGCATGGCAAAAGCCATCAGGAACAACAATACTATAGGACGGCGCCAGCGCGGTAGTTTTTGCGCTTCAGCAAGTGTGACAGTTTTCAACATGCACCAGACCTACGCCCAAACATTGAGAAGGGAAATAGAGGAATGGCCCGTGCGAATACGGTGTCTCAAACTGCAAGAAAACAAATGAATTAATAGAAATTCTGCGGGTCGATATCGATTGCCAGTTTCAGATCACCCTTTAGTTTGACCTGCGCGGCCCAGCGCGACAAGGCACCTTGCAACGCGACTGTCTTTTCAGCCTTCACCAACATACGCACACGATGACGTCCACGCACACGGGCAATCGGCGCAGGTGCTGGTCCAAATATCTGCGCACCAACCGCACGTAGTGGACCATCCATACGGGCCAAGTGGTTCGCCAAATCAAAAACTTGCGGCAAGTCCGTGCCGCTGACGATGATTCCAGCCATGCGCCCATAAGGCGGCACGCCTGCAGCTTTGCGTTCAGCGGCTTGGGCCCGCCAAAATCCCTCTTCGTCACCCTCAAGGATCGAACGGATCACGGGATGCTCTGGCTGGTAGGTCTGCAACATCGCCGTACCCGGTTTTTCGGCACGTCCAGCGCGACCAGCAACCTGGCGCATCAATTGAAAAGTCCGTTCAGCCGCGCGCAAGTCAGATCCCTGAAGCCCTAAATCCGCATCAATCACACCGACCAATGTAAGGTTAGGAAAGTTGTGCCCCTTTGCAACCAGTTGCGTCCCAATAACGATATCCGCACCACCAGCAGCAATCGCTTCAATCTCAGCCTTCAACGCGCGGGCTGATCCATACATGTCTGAACTTAGCGTGGCGATACGTGCATCTGGAAAGAGCTCAGCCGCTTCCTCGCCCAAACGCTCCACCCCCGGACCAACAGGGGCCATGCGCCCCTCCGCATCACAAGACGGACATTTGGTTGGCATTTCTTTGCTTTCACCACATTGGTGACAAACCAGACGGTTCTGGAAGCGGTGCTCCACCATCCGCGCGTCGCAATCGTCACATCCTACTTGATGACCACATGCACGACATAACGTGATCGGCGCATAACCACGACGGTTGATAAACAGCATCGCCTGCTCACCCGCATCAATACGTTTTTGCACCTCGGATTTCAGGACTTCAGACACCCAACGATTGGCTGGCAATTTGGCGTCGCGCATATCAATCGTCTTCATTGTCGGCATAACGGCGGGACCAAAGCGCGAGGTAAGCTCAAGACGTTTGTATTTGCCACTTTCCGCATTGGCCCAGCTTTCCAAGGACGGCGTGGCAGAGGCCAGCACCACATGCGCCCCACAAATTGAAGCACGTAAAACAGCCATATCGCGGGCGTTATACAACACGCCCTCTTCCTGCTTATATGACGTATCATGTTCTTCATCGACCACGATCAATCCAAGGTTCTGATAGGGAAGGAACAATGCAGAGCGCGCACCAATCACCAGCTGCGCCTGTCCCTGCCCGATCATACGCCAGATTCGGCGGCGTTCGGTCATCGTCGCGCCAGAATGCCATTCTGCAGGCCGATGGCCAAAGCGTTCCTGCACTCGTTTAAGGAACTCAGCCGTCAGCGCAATCTCTGGCAACAACACCAACGCCTGACGCCCAGTGCGCAATGCCGCCGCCACGGCTTCTAGGTAAACCTCCGTCTTGCCGGACCCCGTCACTCCGCGCAAAAGCGTTGTGCCGTAGTTACCCGATTGAACCGCGCCCGCGAGGTATGCAGATGCTGTTGCCTGATCCTCTGTCAGTTCTTTGCTTGGTAGGCTCGGATCAAGGCGCGGGAACGGCAGATCGCGTGGGCTATCTTCTTCCGCCACAGCCCCTTGCTCAACCAACCCTTTGACCACCGAGGTTGTGACCCCTGCCAACTCAGCCAATTCTTTCAGCGTAAATGACAGATCGCCGTATTCGGCCAGCGTATTCAGGACCTTCTGGCGGGCATCAGTCATGCGCTCCGGCTCGGACGGTCCACGTCGATAAATTTTTCGCATGGACGGTGGATCACCCAACCCCGGTGCACGTGTCGCCAATCGCAGCATCGCGCTCATAGGCGTTAGGGTGTAATCTGCCGATCGGCGTAAAAAATCGCGCATTTCCAGCCGCATAGGCGCGGCATCAAGCACACGGTAAGCGGCGCGCACTTTTTTGATGTCCCAATCACCTTTGCCAGCACCCCAAACCACACCGATCACCTTACGCGGTCCCAACGGCACTTCAATAAATGCACCCAGATGGCAGCCACCCTCCGGTGCCTTATAATCCAACATGCGATCCAAGGGTTCGGCAGTCAGCACCCCAATCAAGGCACCCTCATCAAAATACTCTGGCCCGGTTTGGGATTGGCGCACGTCTTTGCTCCGGCTTCGGTTCAAGGCTTCAAGTTCTACAACGTGGGGTACATGCAATCGCAAGACAACACTACAGTACAATCGGCACAGTTAACCTAGCGTACCAAATGAGGGAATATCATCAGTTGAAATACCACCGCACTCTGAGAACAGTTGCCTGTAAATGCCTCACCCATTGTCAGCCTTATTCACCAGTACCCCGGCAATTTGCCTATACAGACCAGAAAACCCCCGCGATGAGGGAATGCTGGCCCAGCATGACCCCAGAAGTTTCAACCAAAAGGCGCAAATATCGCGCATTTTTGCACCAGTGCGTAGTAAAAATCGCTGCCACCGCCACCATGACGCGAAAACGCGCCACTTTTGCAATATTCCCGCCTATAAAAGTAAAAATTTTTAGATTTAAGACCGCGCACATGTTACATAAGCGCAAAATAATTAGAGGCCAACATGAGCAGTAGCCCGAAAATTGATGATACGTTGCGCGAAGCTATTATTTCGCAGCCAAACGTGATTCTGGACGACAAGGACCTAATGCAGGCGTTGATCGCTGCAAATGAGCGTGCAATGGGCGGCAATATTGTCGACCTGCGCGGCATTGCAATGGATCGCCTCGAAAGTCGCCTTGATAGGCTTGAAGACACCCACCGTTCGGTGATCGCAGCCGCATACGAAAACCTTGCAGGCACAAATCAGGTGCACCGCGCTATTTTGCGGATGCTGGACCCAATGGAGTTTGAAGCGTTCTTGCGCGACCTCAACGGTGCTGTCTCAGAAATTCTGCGCGTCGATGCCACAAAACTAGTTCTTGAGACCGTGCAAAGCGACTCTGAAAGTACAGTGGAGCGCTTGGGTGAAGTTCTGAGCGTTGCCGAACCCGGGTTTATTGATGATTATCTTTTAAATGGACGTGGGGGTCAGGTGCGCAAAGTGACCTTGCGCCAAGTGCAGAATTCATCTGAAATAATTTATGGCGAAAGTGCGGAATGGATCCGCTCAGAAGCCTGCCTAAAGTTAGATTTTGGCGATGGACGTCTGCCCGGCCTATTGGTCATGGGCGCAGAAGATCCGCATATGTTTGGACCACAGCAAGGCACTGACCTATTGGCCTTTTTCACGGGTGTCTTTGAACGCGCCATGCGGCGCTGGTTGTCTTGAGCCTGATCTCACCTGCTGCGCGTGATGCGCTACAGGAATGGCTCGACCATGAAAAATCGCTCAAAGGATCCGCAGAAAACACGGTAACCGCTTATGCGGGCGATGTGACTGAATTTCTCGCGTTTATCACTGGCCATAAGGGGGAATCCCAAGGCTTAGGAGCCCTTTCCAAAATCACAATCAGCGATATACGCGCATGGATGGCCAACAGCCGTGGAGCAGGCGTTGGACCTCGTTCCCTAGCGCGTAAGCTGTCTGCCGTTAAAGTGTTCTATCGTTGGCTTGCCGCGCGTGAAGGGTTCGAACCTACCGCCGTTCTACTCACGCGCTCCCCCAAATTTACCAAAAAACTACCCCGTCCGCTGGCCATTGATGCCGCGCGAGACATGATCGAAACTGTTGAAATGCAATCGCTTGAGCCCTGGGTCGCAGCCCGAGATGCTGCAGTGGTGACATTGCTGTGGGGCTGTGGCTTGCGGATTTCTGAGGCCCTTGCGCTAAAAGGGATAGACGCCCCCCTACCACAGGTCATGCGGATCATAGGTAAAGGCGGCAAAGAACGGATCGTACCCGTCGTGGACGCAGCCCGCGCCGCGGTTGATGCATATGTCAAAGCCTGCCCGCACATGCTGACAGATGACGGCCCACTGTTTCGTGGCGTGCGTGGTGGCGTTTTATCCCCACGGGCTATTCAAAAAGCGATGGCATCAGCACGGATGCAACTGGGCCTACCAGCTACGGCAACACCACACGCTTTGCGCCACAGCTTTGCCACGCACCTATTAAACGCAGGTGGCGACTTACGCACGATCCAAGAATTGCTAGGACACGCATCACTTTCGACCACCCAAGCCTATACGGCAATCGACACTGCGCGATTGTTGGACGTGTATGACAACGCGCACCCCAAAGCCTAAATCAGTCTAAGCAGCCCAATATCACGTAAACGTTTATGCCCAGTCATCATTGAATCTGCCATTATAGATCCAAAGCATCGTGCAGATGCTCAATGTATATATATCACAACTCACACACGGGGACATTAACATGAACACACTCACTCGCATCGGTGCTGCAGCATTCGGCCTTGCACTTACAGCCACAACAGCCTTCGCCGAAGACTGTACAACTTTGACCGTTGAAGATCGCTTTGACCTAGAAGGCGAAGACATTGTGGCGCTTTATGACTGCCTGTCTGACAAGCTAGCCGCAGGCTATGCAAAAGAAGGTGACGCAGTCGGCGCGAATTTCCGTTCATGGGCTCCAACAGCCACGCGCCCAGCGATTCAAGGATCACACGGGACACGCATCCTAAACACCTTCGCCAACGATATCGCGGCGGAGCAATATCTAAAATTTGAAGACGAAGGCGTAACCATGCCAGTTGGTTCTGTTTTGGCCAAAGAATCCATCAGTCTTTCAATCAAAAAGAAAAAGGCGCGCCCCGGTCCACTTTTCATCATGACCAAAATGGAAGCAGGTTCGATCCCAGAAACAAACGACTGGCTCTACGCTGGCTTACAGCCAAACGGCAAAGTCATGAAAATCAAACAGTCTTTCTGCCATGATTGCCACGAAGCATATGAAGACTCTGATTATCTGGCCTACCCAGTCGAAGAAGTCCGTTTGGGCCAAGATCAGTAATAACTGAACACCACCGTTGAGTAGCCTTTTAGAAACCCGTCAATCCAATTGGCGGGTTTCGCTTTGCATTTCTCGCAACCTTGCGGCATGTAAGCACCATGACACCAAAAATTCGCGCCCTCTCCGTACACTTACTGACCGCCACTGGCGCAGTTTTCGCAATGCTAGCAATGCTGGCCGCAGTCGATTCCAGATGGGACCTGATGTTCCTTTGGTTGGTTGTTGCATTCTTTGTCGACGGAATTGATGGGCCATTGGCGCGTCACTACGATGTCAAAAAGAACGCCGCTGAATTTGATGGTGTGCTACTTGATCTGATAATTGACTACCTGACTTATGTCTTCATTCCTGCATTTGCATTGTTCAAATCTGGGCTTATGGATGGCTGGACAGGTTTGTTTGCGATCATCCTTATTACGTTTACATCTGTAATGTATTTTGCTGATACACGCATGAAAACTAAAGATAATTCATTCTCCGGCTTTCCAGGATGCTGGAACATGCTGGTCTTGGTTATCTTTGCGCTTGAACCAAACTTTTGGGTATCACTGGCACTTGTAACGATCTTAGCCGTTGCAATGTTCCTGCCACTTAAATTCGTTCACCCAGTGCGCACAGAACGTTGGCGCGTGGTAACGTTGCCAGTGGCAATAGCTTGGACGTTCTTTGCAGGTTGGGCCGCTTGGGTCGATTTTCACGCCGAAAGCTGGGCGCACTGGGGTCTTGTGATCACCAGCGTTTATTTGCTGGTTGCAGGCGTCGCGCAACAAGCTATCCCAGAGCGCACAGCCAAAGCGTAACCACTAAATCAACAATCCTGCCGCGCCTTCATGGCGCAGCAGTGCAACTTTGGTTTCGACACCACCTTCACCTGAAAACCCTGTCAGGCCCTTAGCACCCATCACGCGGTGGCAAGGAATAATAATTGGGATCGGATTTCCACCACAGGCTTGTCCCACGGCTTGGGCTGGAACGCCCAAATCCTTGGCAATTTCGCCGTAGGTTCGGGTGTAGCCAAAGGGGATCGCAAACATCGCGGCACACACATCACGTTGGAAATCGGTGCCTTTGACGTTCATTGGCAAATCAAACGTCTCTAATTCACCACGCGCATAGGCCAACATCTGGGTTTCGGCAGCATGCAGAACATCGCTGTGATCATCAGCAGAGATGCCCCAATCAAGGCGCGTGATCTCTCCCGCTTCCTCCACAACACACAGCAGACCAAACTGTGTTTTAACGCTGCGCCGTTTGATCTGTGACATGCGGAACCCCTAAAAACGACAGACCAATCCTTGAATAGAAAAACCCCGCCCGATTATGGGCGAGGCTAGGATAATTTTCGACGATCGCCAAGGTGACTTAAGCTGTCGCCATCATGCCTTTTTCTTCAGCTAAGGCACGCATGCGCTCCTGAAGCTTTTCAAATGCACGCACTTCGATCTGGCGAATACGCTCACGGCTCACTTTGTATTGTGTGCTCAGGTCTTCCAGCGTGATCGCTTCATCGCTTAGGCGGCGTTGGGTCAGAATGTCTTTTTCACGGTCGTTTAAAACATCCATCGCTTCGGCCAACATTTCGCGGCGCACGGTCAACTCGTCATTGGCCTCATAATCGCCAGCTTGGTCGGCACTTTCGTCCTCAAGCCAATCTTGCCATTGCATGGTCCCCTCGCCCTCAGAGCCAACGGTCGCATTCAATGATGCATCCCCACCACTCATGCGGCGGTTCATGCTGATCACTTCAGTTTCCGTTACACCCAGATCATTAGCAATACGGGCCACGTTTTCTGGACGCAGATCACCTTCTTCAAGTGCACCAATGCGGTTCTTGGCTTTGCGCAGGTTAAAGAACAATTTCTTCTGGGCAGAAGTTGTGCCCAACTTCACCAAAGACCACGAACGCAGGATGTATTCCTGAATGCTCGCGCGGATCCACCACATGGCATAGGTCGACAGACGGAAACCCTTTTCAGGATCAAACCGCTTAACGGCCTTCATCAAACCAACATTGGCCTCTGAAATCACTTCGGCTTGGGGCAGACCGTAACCGCGATAACCCATCGCAATTTTAGCTGCCAAACGCAGGTGGCTGGTAACCATTTTATGGGCCGCGCCTGTGTCTTCTTTTTCAACCCAAGCTTTAGCCGCCATGTACTCTTCCTCAGGCTCCAACATTGGGAACTTGCGGATTTCTTGCATGTAACGGTTCAGGCCACCTTCTGGGGTTGGTGCCGGTAGATTTGCGTAATTAGCCATTGTCAGTCCCTCTCATTTGGGTGCCCATGTTTATGGGGTTAACATTGATATGGGTGCCGCGCAGACAGGTTTCAAGAGGTTGCCTATGCGATAATTTCAATATGGAGACACCAATTGCAAAGGCCAATGCTATGTCACACGCCTCACGTCTATGTGCACCATGTGACATAGGCGTAACAAACGAAGGCTTCGCTATTTGGCTGGAATCTCAAGTGCTGCGATCAAACGGGACATATCCGCAGGCATATCCGCCTCAAAGCGCATCATCTCGCCGGTCACTGGGTGTTTGAACCCCAAAACAGCCGCGTGCAGAGCTTGACGCTTGAAAACACCAAGCTCACGCAGACCATCATCACTAATTGATCCTTTAGGCAGCTTGCGCTTGCCACCATAAACAGGATCACCAACAAGGCCATGACCGGCATGGGTCATATGCACGCGAATTTGGTGCGTACGACCTGTTTCCAACCAACATTCCATCAAGGCAATCACTTCAGGCGCACCAAAGCGCTGAACCGTACGGGCGCGGGTCACAGCGTGACGCCCCCCCTGAAACAACACCGCTTGGCGCTGGCGATCTGTTTTATGGCGGGCCAGTTGGGTGGTCATCCGCAAAATATTGCTGGTTTCAAAGCTTGCGCCCTTAACGCCACGCAACCTTGGATCATTCGCATCAGGCACGCCGTAAACCAGCGCTTTATAGTAACGTTCAGTGCTGTGGTCTGCAAACTGGGCTGCCAAACCATGGTGCGCCGTGTCCGTCTTGGCTGCGACTAAGATTCCAGATGTTTCTTTATCAATGCGGTGCACAATTCCCGGGCGCTTCATACCACCAACGCCGGACAAAGTATCACCACAGTGGTGCATCAAGGCATTAACCAATGTGCCGTTCGGCGTACCAGGTGCAGGATGGACAACCATGCCCGCAGGTTTGTTTACTACAATCAGGTCGTCATCTTCATAGATCACATCCAACGGAATGTTCTCTGGCAAGATGTGGCTTTCTTCGGCCTCTGGCACGTCGATTTCAACATCAGCGCCCTCAAGAACCTTGGCCTTGGGATCAAGAACGACAACTCCGTTCACTTTGACAGAGCCATCCGTGATCAAACGGGACAAACGGGTGCGCGACAGCGATGCATCCTCTGGCACATCACGTGCAACCGCCTTATCAAGACGGGAGGGCGGAGCTTCGCTGATACGGAAACGAACTGAGGTGATCGACATGACAGATCCTGTTGAGCCCGCGAACTTGCGGTTTTTAAGACGGTTGGTGACAGTACTGACCGCCACCATGTTGATCGGCGTTGTAGTCGTGGTCGGGCTGCTTGTCACCCGCCTGTCGTCAAAAGGGCCAGACCTGCCCGAAATGATCACCCTGCCCGACGGATCAGAGGCGACTGCGTTCACGCAAGGGGACACATGGTACGCGATTGTAACGAGCGGGAATGAGGTCCTGATCTACAATCGGACGGATGGGACGCTAAAGCAGACGATCACGTTGGAGTAAGGGCTACTCGCCGCAATCGGTGTAGTTGCTTTGCACGCAGGCGGTCGCCATTGCTTGGCCTTTCGAAATTTCTTCGGGAGACATTGATTTGGCGAGGAACACAGACATCGCCTCTTGTTTGCTTCCCGAACCCGTTGCGCTATCATCACTCACAGTATTTGATGCCGCTATGATAAACCACATTTGAGCAGTTACATTGTCGCGATCAACACCATACCCCATCATATACATGGCACCGAGTGAACGTTGAGCAGGGGCGAAGTTCTGTTTTGAGGCCAATCTAAGCAAACGTAAGCTCTCAGGAAAATTGCGACGCATGTCTTTGGAACCGACAAGCATGGCTCCAAGCTCTGCTTGCGCCACTGGATGTCCTTGATCAACTGCGAGTCTGTACCATTTTTCAGCCTCTTTGTAGTCCTTGGGAAGGCCGCCTGGATAATCGCCCCACAACCAACCACGGTACAGTTGTCCTAAGCTGACTTGCGCATCCGCGTCACCTTGTTCGGCAGCCACTCTTCAAACGCAGCTTTGTAATCGCCAGCTTGGTAGGCATCATTCCCCTTATAAAAATCCTGCGCAACAGCAACGTTACTTGAACAACAAACCAAACTCGCGGCTAAAAATAGGTTATGGAGAGCATTCATTCGGTAAATCCTTGTTACTACCCACCCAAATAATCACCTCAAGGTTGAATTGTGAAGCCAAACCATAAAGGCTAATGATCAGATCTGAATGTAGGGGTAAGTGGTACCACCTCCTGGTCTC
>DLQI01000035.1 GCA_002478745.1 Rhodobacteraceae bacterium UBA7436
TCAGGTGAAATCCTGATCAACGGCGAAAAAGCCGAGATCAGAAACCCGCGTGATGCACGCAGCTATAACATTGAAACGATCTATCAGACATTGGCTCTGGCCGATAACTTGGACACCGCCAGCAACCTGTTTTTGGGTCGCGAATTGGTGACGCCATTCGGTTTGGTCGATGATGATGCGATGGAAGCAGAAGCACGCGAAATCATGGCGCGGCTTAACCCAAATTTCCAAAAGTTTAACGATCCGGTTTCAGCGCTTTCTGGTGGGCAACGCCAATCCGTTGCCATTGCACGAGCTGTATATTTTAACGCGCAAATCCTGATCATGGATGAACCAACAGCCGCCCTTGGACCGCATGAAACACAAATGGTTTCTGAACTCATTCAAAAGCTAAAAGCGGAAGGTATTGGGATTTTTCTAATCAGTCACGATATCCACGATGTGATGACGCTGTGTGATCGGGCCTCGGTCATGAAAAATGGTAAGTTGGTTGGGACTGTTGATGTGGACTCTGTCACGGATGATGATCTATTGAGCATGATTATTCTTGGTAAGCACCCACATCAAAAAGACGCATAATGACAAACGATCTAACACTTGTCGCCGACGTAGGCGGAACCAACACACGATTTGCTTTGGCCAATAACAATGGCATAATCTCGGACAGTTCTATTAGGTATTCGAATACCGAAGTCGACAGCTTCCTTGAGGCTGCGCAATCCTATGTCGCGACGTTAGATGGTATGAAGCCAACAAACCTTTGTGCCGCGATTGCGGGGCCTGTGTCAGGTGGCAAAGGTAAGTTGACCAATGGCGATTGGATGTTTGATACGGACGTTTTGGCGCAAAGTTTGGGTTTTAAACAGGCGTATCTTTTGAACGATCTGGCAGCCCTTGGCTATGCGTTGGATGTTTGGCCTGATCACGTTGTGACCCAAATTGGTGGTGGTAAACCTCACGGTGATCAAGCGCTGGTTGCCGGTATCGCAACAGGATTCAATGTTAGCTTGTGCCATGAAGGACACGTGATTGAAGCTGAGTTGGGCCACGCTAGCCTTCCAAGCAGCGTGATGGCCGTTTTGCGCGAGGCAGTTGGGGACAAGGCCAGCAGTTTTCACAAGGTTGAAGCGCTGTTTTCAGGTGACGGACTCGCGGCATTGCATACCGCACTTGGCTTCAAAGCAACGGATCCCGCACAGATTACTGCACTAACCTCTTCAGAGGGCGCACAGACGGTTGCTCTTTTTGCTAAGGCCTTGGGTTTGTTCTGCTGCGAGTTAACCTACCAATATATGCCTTTGGCTGGCCTGTACTTTAACGGCAGCGTAGCGCGCGCCATCGTCAGCTCAGAATCCACAGCCAAAGTAATTGCCGCGGAAGCTAGTAAAGACGAAACTTTCTCGGGTCGCTTTGGTCAGGTGCCACTGTTTGTCATTACTGAGGACAATGCTGCATTATATGGCTGCGCGCGTTACGCGCAGTCACGGGTTTAGCTGAATTTTGCTGCGATTCTTGTGATCGCATCATAAGCCGCATCAAAATCACGCTCTTCACAATCAAACTGCCCAGCCTGAAAGCGGATTACTTTCTGACCGTCTACAAAGGTTTGGGTGATGTAAATTTCACCGTCATCGTTGATTGCATCCACCAGTTTTTGGTTCAAACTATCAACGTCACCGGCACCTTTCATGCGGAAGGTCCATAGGGACAAGATTGGATTTGTTATAATCTCAAAGTCATCGTGCTGACGCAGACGATTGCACAATGCATGGGACCATTTGATGTGATTACGGATTCGGCTACGCAAGCCTTCCATCCCGTAGTTCCGCATCACAAACCAAAGCTTTAAAGCGCGGAAACGACGGCCCAAGGGAACGGACCATTCAGAGAAATCAGTCACGTCTTCGGTGCCATGCGTACGCAAGTATTCAGGGCGAATGGCCAAGGTTTGGCGCAAAGCGTCTGGATCACGCAAGAAGTGGGCGGCGCAATCAAATTGTGCTCCCAGCCATTTGTGTGGGTTGAAGACGACGCTATCAAAACGTTCCACGCCCTCCCACATTGTGCGGAACTCTGGGCAAATCATCGCCGTGCCGGCCCAAGCCGCGTCAAGATGGGTGTACAGACCTTCGCGTTCAGAAATGTCCGCGATTTCGTTTAAGTTATCGCAAGCTCCCATGCCGGTTGCACCAGTGGCTGCAATAATTCCTGCGGGCAAATATCCAGCAGCTCGGTCTGCATCAATAGCTGCTTGCAATGCCGCAGAGTCCATTGCCTTCATCGGTCCAGATGTAGGGATTTTGACAAGATTGTCCTGACCAATACCTGCAACCCAAATAGCGCGATCAATAGAGGTGTGAACTTGATCGGAACAATAAATTCGTAAAGGAGCAAAGTGGCTTAACCCTTTGACGTTGCTTTCCCAATTCACAGCGCGTTCGCGCATAACCAACACGGCAGCTAGGGTCGCCGATGAAGCGCTGTCTTGGATCACCCCGCTGAATGTATCAGGCAGCCCGATGCCTTGACGTAACCACTGCATCATACGGATTTCCATCTCAGTTGCGGCGGGCGAGGTCTGCCAAAGCATGCATTGCGGCGCAACGATTGAGGTTAGAAACTCTGCCAGGATCGATGCAGGGGCAGCGTTTGATGGAAAGTAGGCAAAAAAGCGTGGGTGCTGCCAATGAGTTATCCCTGGCATCACGATATTTTCGAAATCGGCCATTATGTCGGCCATTGTTTCCGCATCTTCTGGTGCGGTCTTGGGGAGGGCGTTAAGGGTGTCATTTAGCTTCGCTTGTGAACGAACGGGACGGTCACGCAGGTTTTGGTGATATTCTTTTCCCCAGTCGGCGGCCTTGGCCCCCCACGCTGCAAATTCATCCCAATTCATTACTGTGCTCCCTTAATGTGGGGTCAATACTGGCGGCTGAGGCGTGATTTGCAATGGCTAATCTTGACGTGCTGCACAATTGACATAACGTCTCTGTCACAACCTTGAGGAACGCGCGATGACCCAAAAACCAACAAACCGTCTATTGGTCTGCGCCACATGCGAACGGGCTGATGGTGTTACCGGGAGACAAGACTGCGCAACCTTGAGGGGGGCGCTCAAGCTTGCTGGATTTAGTGATCAGATTGAAGTTGAGGCCACGCCATGCCTTGGCGGGTGCGTCGATGCCGTCAATATCTCGCTTCAGGGCAAAGGGCGCGGCACTTACGTATTTGATGGGTTGAATATCAAAGCGTCTGAAGCCGAAATCGTTAAGCTGTGCCAGATGTTTCTTGAACTAAAGAATGGCTGGATCGAAGATGCCCGCCCATTGGGCGAGCTGCGCAATCGCTTGCGCGCCCGCATCCCAACGATGGATTAGTTTGTTGTGTTTGTGACCTGAACACCGACCCGCAATGGGACGCCACCAACGCTAAGCTGGCTGTGGTCGTTTGAATTCAGCGCGACTTCGATCAGCACTTCACCTTCAGGCAAGTGATCTATGTGGAACCAATCCGCATAGAGGCGCGCAATCTTATCGCCGTTCACATAGAGATGCGCATGGCCCTCGCCTGTTAAATCAACCGTGCTGGCGTTTTGAGGGGCGAAGGTAAAGTTGGTTTTCTCAATCTTGAGGTTCCAGCCCGACGCCGGATCTTTGAATACCTGTGCGGCAAGTGTTGGGGCAGTATCACTTGCAGGTAGGTCGATTGATGTGATTGTTGAATGATCGTGGCCACCGCCACCGTGTCCAGTTGCGTGATCGTGGCCGTCAAACGTGACACCATTACCAGCCGCAATTGTGAACCCGATGCCGCCACCAAAGAGCAAACCGATCAGGAGCATTGAAAGTCTACGATCCATGTCGTTTTTCCTGTTTGAGAAAGTGGGAAGCAGTGGTTAAGCCGCTTCGCCTTCTTTGGTCCAAAAGTATGCGCAAAATGCACCGAGGATGATCCAAGCGGCCAATCCAACACTCAGTGCACGAGAAGCAAATAACGCACCGATTTCTGTTGGAACGGGGCCTGTGAACTCAGCTGGTTGTGGTGCACCAATGATGTGGGGCAGCAGCAGAAGCACAATCGCAGCGCCAACGCCAACCATTGTGAAGTGGAAGGCGATCAACCACATCGCGATTGCAGCTGTCGCAACAGTCGCAAACCACCAGTACTGGCGCAGCAGCACATCGGCTGCCGCGACACCCGGTACTTCAGGGGGCAACGAAAAGGCTGGTGCAAGGTGCGCTGCAATGAAGCCCATAAGACCCCAGATCATGCCGTTGCGCAGGGTGATGTCGGCGCCACGTTCTTCTGCAACGCCCATGAGCGCCACAAGGATCATCGCATAACCGCAGTAGGTCAGCATGGTGAACAGAACAGACAGGAGATCACGCATGGGATCAAACCCACTCACGTCTTGAATTGCCGCAATAGGAGCGGCACCAAAATGCACCAAGGTGCCAGTTTCATAAAGTTCAGCGTGCAATAACACAGGTTGCACGAACGCATACTGCAACAGGGCGATCAACAACCCAGCCGTAGCGCCAGCGAACAACGCGCTGGTTACAATGCGTGCAAACATTTTAGTGGCAGGGGAAGCCAGTTGCGTGACGCACGTCGTGTGCTGCATCGTGCAATGCTGCTGCTTGAACGTGGCCAGTGACGGCAATAATGCCTACGCCAAGGATCAATGCGAAAAATGCAGACGCCAAACCTGTGCGGCTGGCTGATGTGTGATCTTCTACGGTCATAGTTGCTGCAGTCGTCTTCATTGGTCTTCTCCTTACTGTCACACCCGACAGATTCAATTACGTTTCAGCCCGGCAGGTCTCCTGGCTTGCGTCTCATCACGTGGCCTCGACCTTCCCCACCAAATAGGGTGAGTGGCAAATTCGAAACCCGCTCTTCGCATACAGTCGCGGGGGCGGCCTGGGATTTGGTTGACTTAAACCTAACCCAATTCCCTCTTCGTTCATCGACAAAACCGACGAACACCAAGCCCTTTACGTCTACAACCCCATCCGTGAGTCGCACAAGGGACAACTTAATGCCGAAGGCTATTCTGGCCGTTTACGACGTAATAAGTACGCATCCATGATCCATCCATGGGCGGCGCGAGCTTTTGCACGGGCCGAAATGATCTCGTCTTTTACAAGATCAAGCGGGCCGGAGCGGATGATTTGATTCTCCATCCCCAGATATGCGCCCCACCAGATGTCAAAATCTGCACCATTCAGTGTTTGAAATGCACAGTTGCCATCGAGCATAAAAATGGCGCTGTCAGCACCTTTAGGCCAACCGTTATCGCGCAACTGTCGCCCCGTGGTCACAACAAAGGGTGCCCCTATTTCATTCACAGAGATTGCGTGGGCTGCAGTCAAAACTTGAAGCGTTGTGATACCCGCAACGACGCGTACTTTTGGATAGGGTTTGAGACGCGAGGCAATACGCAGCGAACTGTCATAAAGCGATGGGTCGCCCCAGATCAACAACGCCGCGCGTTCAGTATTACCTGCGGCCTTGATCCACGCATCAGCGATTGCATCGTGCCACAGATCAACGTTTTCTAAATAGTCACCATCAGATTTACGTACGGGCAGATCAAACTCGATAATTTGTGGGCCATCGCCCACCACAACCTTCTCAACAATCTGACGGCGCAGATCAGCAAGGTCGGATTTTCCACCGCCCTTGCGGGGGATCAGAATCGTTGTCGCTTCTTGGATTGCGCGTGCGCCCTCAAATGTAAGGTGGTCAGGATTGCCGGTCCCGATGCCGATGAGCGTTAGGCTATCCATCGTCGTAATCTGTCGCCAAAGGACCGTATAGGATCAGGGCCGGGTTCGGTGAAAACTCTGCCAGAAGTTCCTTTGCCAATTCCGAAACCGTTGTGCGCTTTAACGACTGTTCTGGTGTGCTGACAGCTTCGGCCAAAAGGGCGGGTGTGTCACGTGGCAAACCATGGGCGATCAATTTTTCAAGCAAGGCCGGAAACGTCCGTTTACCCATGAACACCACGGTTGTTGCCATAGGATCGGCAAGTGCCACTAGATTCGCATCATTAGGCAAAGTGCCATCCACATCATGCCCAGTCACGAACTGCACGCGGCGTGCCGTCATTCGACGGGTTAGGGGAATGCCTGCCGCGGCCGCAGCAGCGCAGGCTGATGGAATGCCGGGGATGATTTCGTAAGGAATGCCCGCTTCGCGCAGCGCTACAATCTCTTCCTCAAGGCGCCCAAACATTCCGCCATCGCCACTTTTTAGGCGTACAACACGTGCGCCTGTTTGCGCATACTCTACCAACAATTGACTGACATGGCTTTGCTTCGGGGATGCGCGACCTGCGCGTTTCCCAACGCCGACCAAATCGGCACCCTTGCCAGCATGTGACAGAATAGGACCGGACGACAGGTCATCAAACAAAACAGCGTCCGCTGTCTTTAAACGGTCCACCGCTTTCAAAGTGAGCAATTCAGGATCGCCAGGTCCAGAGCCGACGAAGCTTACAAAACCGGTCATCTAGCTGGCCTCTGCAATCAGGTGAAAGAAGGTGCCCGTGACATTGCCATTGATTGATCCGGTTTCTGGAACTGGGTTGCCTTCTGCGTCCAAGACTTCTGCCAGCGGTGCATCAGGTTCCTCTAGAATGGTGGAATAATGGAACTCATGGCCACGCAATGCTTCACCCGTGGCAAACCCCGGCATAGGTGCAATCAAATGCGCTTTGCGGTAGCCAAGGTGGAACTTGCGTTTTTCATAGCTGGTGACAAGGCCAAGAAGGCCGAGCATTTCGTGACTGTTCCCTTCCTTGTCGACCAAGGTTTTACCCAACGCCATGTAACCGCCACACTCCCCGTGCACAGGTCGTGTTTTGGCGTGCTCGATCATTGCTTTGCGAAAGTTAGACGCTGCGGCCAACGGACCTGCGTGTAGTTCGGGGTATCCACCGGGCAACCAAACCAAATCGGCGTTTGTGTCCGGTACTTCATCGGCAAGTGGTGAGAACGGTATGATCTCTGCACCATGCGCCCGCCATCCAGCAACTAGGTGTGGGTAGGTGAATGAAAATGCAGCGTCCTGAGCCAACGCGATCCGTTGCGCAGGTGGTTTAGGCAGTTGGCCTGCTGGTAATGGGTCGCCACCTGTCGCTGCGGCTTTGATCGCCTCTAAATCCACGTTCTCGCGCAGGAAGTTGGCATACCCAGAAATCGCTGCTTCAAGGTCGGGATGTTCTACCGCTTGGATTAATCCGAGGTGGCGTTCAGGCAACGCAAGATCGCCGCGGCGGGGCAAGCTCCCTAGCACCTTAATGCCGTGTTTCTCCATGCCTAAACGGGTCAGGCGTTCGTGGCGTGGTGATGCCACACGGTTCAGGATCACACCTGCGAAATTAAGATCGGGATTGTACTTGGCAAAGCCCAAAGCTGTCGCCGCCGCAGACTGTGCTTGACCGCTGACATCAATTACAAGGATCACGCCCCAGCCCATTTTGGCCGCTGTCTCTGCGCTGGTTCCGTGCCCCGTTGCACCCGGTTTCGCAACGCCATCATACAGTCCCATGGACCCCTCAGCGATCACGATATCCGATCCTTCAGCTTGCGCTGAAATCGCGCCCAAGAGTGACGGGTTCATCGCCCATGTATCAAAGTTGAATGAGGGCCGGCCAGCTGCTGCACGGTGAAACGCAGGGTCAATATAATCTGGACCACTTTTGAAGGGCTGAACATTCAAACCGTCCTCAGCCAATGCACGCAGCAGTCCCAACATTACAGTCGTTTTGCCAGTTCCGGAACTAGGGGCGGAAATGAGTAGGCCTTTTGGCATCTTATTCATCGTCAGGACTCCAGCTGGCCCAAGGGCTGTCAGCAGTTTGAGGGCGATAACGGCGGTCATAGTCAGTTGCGTAAAGACAGCTTTCGTCGAACCCTTCGCCAGCTAAAGCCGGACCAACAAGGATCAACGCGGTGCGAGCGATTTCTGGCGTGACGGTTGCGGCGATGGTGGACAAGGTTGCGCGGATGATTTGTTCGTCTGGCCATGAAGCGCGGTACACAACCGCAACAGGGCAATCATCACCATAAGACGGGGTAAGATCAGCAACGACGGTATCAAGGTTCTGGATAGACAGGTGGATCGCTAACGTCGCGCCGGTGGCTGCAAAGTTCTTTAGGCTTTCACCTTCTGGCATTGATGACGCGCGGCCAGGTGTGCGGGTCAACACAACGGATTGCGCCAATCCGGGCAATGTCAGTTCAGTGCCCAGTGCAGCGGCAGCAGCAGCAAAAGATGGAACGCCTGGTGTTACGCTGACCGCAATATTTTCAGCGCTCAGACGGCGCATTTGTTCCCCCATTGCAGACCACACAGACAAGTCACCTGAATGCAGACGCGCCACGTCTTTGCCCGCCTCAGTTGCTGTTTTGATGGTGGCGATGATGGTATCAAGGTCCATCGCTGCGGTATTGATGATTTCAGCGTCGGCAGGGCAGTGGCCCAAAATTTCCTGTGGAACTAGTGATCCTGCGTATAGGCAGACAGGGCATGCCGCGATGATGTCGCGGCCACGCAGGGTCAAAAGATCGGCGGCACCGGGGCCTGCGCCAATGAAGTGTACAGTCATGATTTGGATCCTTGGGCGATGGCACAGGTTGCCATACGGTCATTAGAAATGGAACGGGGTGCCAGCAACTTTGCGTCTTTACCCAAAGCAGCAAGGGCGGCGGCTTCTGCCACGCTACCCGTGTCACGGTGGGTTTGGCTGGCTTGTGATTGGGTATGGGTTTCGATGTGGGTCAAAGCAGGTACGTCAATTGAAACGATCAGTGCGCCAATGGTTTTTGCAAAATCAATGAACACAGGGTTTTTTGATTTGTCTTCGGCCGTCGCAATAGCATCTACCGCGTTAACGCCCGCTTCGCTGAGGGCGGAGTTTAAGCTGTCGATGGTCGCGCTGCTGCGAAACCCAAATCCTGCAACGATCATCGTGTCACGCTCCACTGGACAATGGGATAGGCGCTAGACCAACCACGTTTTGTACCAAGAGGTTTGGAGTTGGCGATTTCGATGCGCATCAACTCACCGCCTTTGGCGGCATGCGCTTGTGCAACAATTACCTCAGATTCTAGTGTCACGGCATTGGTTACGAAACGGCAACCTACAGGCATGATATTCCAAAGCGCATCTAGTAACTCTTGAGTTAGGCCACCGCCAACAAACACAACGTCTGGTGCGGGCAGATCGTCTAACACGTCTATTGATTTGGCGGTGATAACGTCCAACCGCTCCACACCAAGCGTCATAGCATTATGCGCAGCGCGTGCGGCACGTTCAGAGTTTGCTTCTACTGCAGTGGCGGTGACAGATGGATGACTTAGTAACCATTCAATTGCGATTGACCCAGACCCTGTGCCAAGGTCCCAAAGGTGCTCACCAAATTTTGGCGCAAGAGCAGACAAAGTAAGGGCGCGAATAGGGCGTTTGGTGATCTGCCCATCATTGGCAAATAACGCATCGTCTTTGCCTGATGCTTTGCTGATAGCAGGACCACTGCCCTTGATATCAATCGCTACACAAACTGGATGCTGAACTGCCTCAGCGAGTTGATCAAACGCGGTGACGCGCTGGCGTGGGCCCCCAAGGGCTTCCAGAACTGTCAGGTCACTGTCGCCAAAGCCGTTGTCTGAAATGTAGGTGCTTAACTCCTGCAAAGCCGCACCGTCGCGCAAAAGCACAATACATTTCTGACCTGTGGAAAGATGTGCGCGTAGACGCGACAATGGTGCTGCGTGAAGTCCAAGACAAAGCGTGTTTTCCAACGGCCAACCCATCTGAGCAGCTGCGAGTGAAAATGTTGCAGGCCCTGCGATTGAAGTCCATTCATCTGGCTGTAAGTGGCGGGCGAAAACGCTGCCTGCACCAAACCAAAACGGATCGCCAGAGGCCAAGGCGACAACGCGTTTGCCTCGCAACTCCAAAAGCTGTGCTATACCATCGGCAAAGGGAACCGGCCAAGTTATTAACTCGGCATCAACCTCAGGCAGCAGTGACAAGTGGCGTGTGGCCCCCATAACGAATTCAGCGCTTTGAAGTGCCTTGAGGCTTGCAGGCGTCATGGCATTTGGTCCATCTTCGCCCAAGCCCAAAATGGTCAACCAAGGAACATTAGACATGACTGATCACCTGCTTATCCTTGGCGGCACCACAGAGGCCACGGGTTTGGCCCATGTTCTGCATGACGCTGGCATTAACGCTACGTTTTCCTACGCGGGTCGTGTTGCACGCCCCAAACGCCAACCTTTGCCCACGCGCATTGGTGGTTTTGGTGGTGTTGAAGGATTGG
>DLQI01000143.1 GCA_002478745.1 Rhodobacteraceae bacterium UBA7436
ATAAAGTAGTCAGCCCAAATTGGACGCATGACAAAACCAAAGCGAGTGCGTTGTTTGCGGCTGTTCAAGACCATGACCACAACTGCAATACAGCCCAATGCGCCAACGATCCAACTGCCCACTTCGCCAACGGCACCGTAAGGTCCGCCGCCCAGCAATTTAAACGTTTGATCGACAGGGGAAATTGTTTCACCGCTTGTGATCAAGAAGGCAACGCCGCGCCATACAAGCAAACCACCAAGGGTCACGATAAAGGCGGGGATTGAGCGATAGGCTATCAACCAGCCGTGGATTGCGCCAACAAAGGTACCTGCGATCATGCCAACAACAACTGCGATGATCCAGATCATTGGATGTCCAACACCCATCAACGGTGGTAAAATGTAAACTTGGGTCACACCCATAACGACCGCACAAAAGCCCAAAACAGAGCCGACGGATAGGTCAATGTGGCGAGTGACAATAACCAGAACCATGCCACAGGCCATAATCCCAATCGAAGATGTTTGAACCGAAAGGTTCCAAAGGTTGCGCGGCGTTAGAAACGCTCCAAAACCGTTAAATACCGCGCCGTAGACATGGAAGCCAATCCAGATCAGTGCGAGTGCGCCCAACATCCCAAGCAGTCTTGTGTCAAGTTCAGTCGCCTTAAGAAAGCGGGCCAAAGGACCACCTTTATCCTGAGGCGGTAGGCCGTGGGGTGGCGCAGTTTTGGTTTCGGTTGTGTTGCTCATGTCGATATCCAATGTACGGTCACGCCAATCTTACACCACAAAAGTGCAGCGACGAAGGGCGGCGTCAGAATGTTAGGGAATTAAGTAGATAACACCGGCGACAGTTTTTGCCGCCGGTGTCGGTAGGATTAGTTACAGCCAGCAACGCCATCCATGGCGCCTGCGCATACTTTGTCCTTAGCGATGTGACCTGCGTCGATCACTGCGCTGATGTTGTCTTTCGTGACAGGTGTTGGATCAAGGAAGATTGCGTTCATTTCAACGCCCTTGGAACCACCGGACCACTTAACTGCGCCCTCGATGTCTGAAAGTGCAGCACCACCAGCCAGAGCAACTGCGATACGACCAGCTGCTCCACCTAAATCGCCTGCGTTTTTCCAAACTGAAACAGTTTGTGTACCACGTGCAACACGGTTCAACGCAGCATGGTCGCCATCTTGGCCACCCACTGGAACTGCAAGGCCTTGCGCTTCAAGTGCAGCAATTGCGCCCCCAGCCATACCGTCGTTTTCCGCCAATACAGCGTCAACTTCGTTATTTGCAGATGTCAGGATTTGCTCCATGTTTTTCTGAGCGTTGTCAGGCTTCCAACCATCAGTGAATGCTTCACCAACAATTGTGATTGTGCCAGCAGCAACATCATCACCGATGACTTCCATCATACCTTCAAGAAGGAACAATGCGTTTGGATCGCCTTTGTCGCCCTTGATGATCGCGTAGTTGCCAGTTGGCTGAACAGCTTTCACTGACTCCGCGATAATACGGCCAACGCCTTTGTTGTCGAACGTGAGGTAGAACGTGCGATCGTCTTCGATCAAACGGTCATAGCCAACAATTGGAATGCCTTCTGCTTCTGCTTGATCAACAGCTGGACCGATTGCGTCTTTGTCCATTGCTAGAATGATCAACGCATCCGCACCTTGTGCGATCAATGCTTCAACGTCAGTCAACTGCTTAGAAGCAGATGCTTGTGCGTCAGCAGAGATATATTTCGCGCCAGCGGCTTCCAAAGCAGCTTTGATCGCCGCTTCATCAGTTTTCCAGCGCTCTTCCTGAAAGTTTGACCAGCTTACGCCGACGATTACATCGTCAGCCAATGCCGCTGTGCCCATGACAACACCGGTCATGACTGCGGCTGCAGTTTTAAATAGTTTCATGTGTTCCTCCCAAAAAAACAGAACCCTCCGCCGGAATCGCCCGGCGGTTGGGGATGAAGCAATGTAGGCCTTTTTAAATTCGGATTGCAAATTAAATTGGACATCACCCCAAAAAAAAGTCATCCTTTATGTCTAGGCCTCATATTCTTATAAGGTTTTTGAAGGGGAGTGACCTATGGCTTTTGGACATCAACGCGAGCAAGGACGGCATATTTTGCTGCGCGAGATCGAGCGCCGCGGCCCAATTCCGCGAATTGACCTTTCGCAAAACACGGGAATCAGCCGGGCGACTGTGACCACAGTTACGGCCGAATTGCTCCGCGATGGACTGATCGAAGAGATCCCACGCGATACTGATTCCGCGACTGACATGAAGCGCGGCCGTCCTCGTGTTGATCTAAAGATCGCAAGTGATGCCCATTTGGTTGCAGGCATCAAAGTGTCAGGCCATTCGATTTCTTTGATGTTGGTTGATTTCGAAGGGACACAAATTGCCGAGCATGAAGTTCCATTCCTAGACGGCCCAACATCCAGTTTCAGGTTGATCGAACAAATAGCACAGGCCTTGGATAATCTCACCGCCATTGTCGGCAAAGCTGTTCACGACCTTTCAGGGATTGGTGTTGGACTGGCGGGGGTCGTCGATGCGGAAAACGGAACCGTTTATTGGTCCCCATCTCTAAAAGAGCGCAACATCAAATTGCGCGATAAGCTGACCCAAGAGCTGGGTGTCCCAACCTTTTTGGACAATGATGCCAACTTGGTCGCGATGGCCGAAAAGACGTTTGGCTTGGGCCGTGACCACTCTGACTTCATAGTTGTCACCATCGAAAGTGGTGTCGGTATGGGTCTTGTGATCAATGGTCAGATTTACCGTGGGACGCGCGGATGTGGCGCAGAATTTGGTCATACTAAAGTACAGCTCGAGGGCGCATTGTGTCGTTGTGGGCAGCGCGGCTGCCTTGAGGCATATGTTGCCGATTATGCGTTGGTACGTGAAGCAGCCAGCATCGGCTTTTTGGATTTGGACCAACTGATCGAGAACCGTGTCAGCCGTCTATTGACCGCTGCCAAAGACGGGGACCCAACAGCGAAGACCATTGTGGATCGTGCGGGCCGTATGTTTGCCCTTGGTCTAGCGAATTTGGTGAACGTGTTTGACCCACAGCTGATCATCTTGGCAGGTGAACAGATGCAATTTGATCACCTTTACGCCAAAGACGTCATTGAAGACATGCGCAGATCCATCGTTCAAATTGACAAGTCGCCACCAGACGTGGTGATCCATAAATGGGACAACTTAATGTGGGCGCGTGGCGCCGCTGCTTACGCATTAGATTTTGTATTTGATATGGCGGCAAAGGAAGTACGCGAAGATGTGGGTTAAAACTACCGCAATTATTACGCTCGTAGCGGGCCCCGCTTTTGCGGCTCCAACGTTTGAGGCCCAATCCGTTCCACAACACGCATACACAGGCGGATGGGAACATTACGTTGGCGGCGGCCTTGCCGTGTTTGATTGCGACAATGATGATCGCCTTGATCTTGTTGCGGCAGGTGGCGAAAGCCCACCCGCCCTTTGGCGTAACATCAGTGCCAATGGCGGAATGGTTCGGTTTGAGACAAAACCATTGCCCGAGCTAACAGCAACAACCGGCGTCTACCCCATTGATATCAACAATGATCGCGCTCTAGATCTCGTTGTTCTACGCGTCGGTCCAGACATGATTTTACGCGGTGACGGTGCCTGTTCGTTCACCCCGATAGACCTTGAGGGAGTGACTTTTGAAGATAAGTGGAGCACTTCATTTTCTGCCACGTGGGAAAGTTCCAACGCGCTTCCAACCTTAGCCTTCGGACACTACGTCGACCGCATGGACCCAGAAGGCCCATTTGAGGCCTGCGACACCAACCTGCTGTTACGTCCAAGCGGCGAAACCTATTCAGCTACCACATTGGCCCCAGGTTTCTGCCCCCTGTCGATGCTGTTCTCTGATTGGGACCGTGATGGGTCAGCCGATCTGCGCGTCAGCAATGACCGCCACTACTATGTGAGCGGTGGCTCTGAGCAGCTATGGGACATCACGACACCCCCTCGCCTTTATGGTGAAGACGATGGATGGCTCACTCACAAAGTTTGGGGCATGGGCATCGCCAGCCGTGACATTGACCGCAATGGGTTGGTCGATGTTTTCCTGTCCTCGATGGGCGATCAGCGCCTGCAAGAATGGACAGGCGAAACAGCCGGCTTTAAAGACGTTTCCTTCAAACGTGGGACCACAGCACATAAACCATATACTGGTGGCGACGGGCGCCCATCTACAGGTTGGCACATCAGCCTAGGTGATGTTCAGAATGACGGCATGGATGATGTATTCATCGCAAAAGGCAATGTGCAACAGATGCCAGGCATGGCAATTGAAGACCCAAATAACCTGTTGGTTCAGAACGAAGATGCGACCTTTAGCGAAGCGGGTCTAGAGGCTGGAATCGCCAGCCTTCACCGTTCGCGTGGTGCCGCATTAGCAGATTTTAACGCCGACGGACTGCTTGATTTGGCCGTGGTCAATCGTATTGCCCCGCTTGAAGTCTACCGCAACACGACCCAAGACGCAGGCAACTGGCTTTCCATTGAACCTCGTCAACAAGGGGCCAACACCCGCGCGATTGGCGGCTGGATTGAGTTGATGGATGACTATGGTTTGCAACTACGCGAGATCACCTTGGGCGGCGGCCATGCTGGCGGACTACTTGGCCCCCAACACTTTGGTTTGGATCAAGCCGAAGGCGTATCATTCCGTATCATTTGGCCTGATGGCGCGCATAGCGAATGGGCCAAGGCAAAACCGAACCAACGTTTACAGGTGATACGTTCAGGCGATGCCTTGGATATCTTCCCTTATTGATCAAGCGGCAGACCACTCGGAACAGACGAAGGAATTCCCAATGCGCCTTTTAGGCTTTGGGGGTCAGTAAGTGCATTCAAGAACGCAATAATTTCCGCGATCTCTGTTTCGTTCAAATCAATCGATTCCAGTGCATTTGCCGCAGCGATTTTTGCAACCTCATCAGGATCACGCATAACCGCAAAATCACCCTCGCCAATCGCTACAGGCAATACAGCTGCGCTTTCTAGATAGGCATTAAGTGATGCAATTGGATCAAGGTGATGACGTACAACACCTTCTAACGTTCCATAAGCACCGCTATGACCATAAGGGCTGGTGTGCGCGACATTGCGCAACGATGGTGTTCTAAAGGCATATGCATCAGCAGGGTCGCCGGTGACACGCATGCGTCCTTCATCCCGTTGATGACGTTCAAATCCAGCAGCCTTGCCCGGTCCAATCTGCGGCATGGCGATCGCGTGAAAATCATGATCCGTTTGGAACAGGCCACTATGGCAAGAGGCGCATCCCGCCTCACCGTAAAACAGTTGTTTGCCAGCCTCGGCCATCGCCTCAAGCGGCTGGTCAAATCGCAAATGCAAATCAAACGGGCTGTTCGTTGCGCGCCATTCGAAATCGACAAAGGCCGCGATTGCGTCTGAGATGTCAGTAAAGTGGATCGGGTCATCAGCCCCAATAATCGGATCAAAACGCGCGCGGTATTCTGGAATGTCTTCGATGCGTTTTGCCAAAATGTCCCATGCCCCACCTGGGCCTGTCAGCACACCTTGGCGCACTGCTTTGGACACATCGTTTTCGGAAAAATGCCCTGCCATTTCAGCTGCAGACAATACAGGAAACATAGTTTGGGCAGACAGCAACGTCGCAAAGCCACTTTCCATTTCGCCACCCAAAGGCGTGCGAATACCGGAGGCGCGGGTCTTATCAACCTCAAGACGTCCATCATGAAAGAAGCTAACAAATTCAGCGGCACCCAAGTTGAACAACGCAGGTGCATTGCGCGGAATGCGTTTCTCTGGCGGGTTCGCAGCATCGATCACACGTTCCGTGCCAAGGCCAACACCACCATCGCCAATACCAAGGGATAGCCCATCGGCAGTGTTAAACCTTGGGTGATGGCAGGTCGCACATGAAACCGATTTATTACCTGAAAGGATTGGATCAAAAAACAGAAGTTGGCCCAAAGCAATTTGCGGTGGATTGATCTCAGGAAAATCGACATCAGCAGATGGCAGAGGATTGGCAAGTCCAGTGCTGGTTGTTAGCGCAAGGATTGCACCAACGCATACACATGATAATTTTGCTTGAGCCAAATTCATCTAAAATTCCATTCTTACTGTATCGTTTTCCACGCTGAGAAATTGTCGTGAAATTGATCGTAACGCAATCGGTAAGAACCCACCATCGCAGCATTGGGAACAATCGTTTTGGCAACAGGTGGCTTCGTCATTACATCCTCAACGGCAGCCCCCGTCACCCCACAGATGGCCAACCTTGCCGCGCCAAGCGCTGCACCAAAGTCACCTTGTTCAGGCAACTCAATTTTTAGGTTCAATACTGTCGCCAACATTTCAACCCAATAGGATGAGCGCGCACCCCCTCCAATTGCCAATATCGTATCAAGGTTAGCACCCGTCAGGCGCAACGCCTCAAGACTGTCACGCAACGCAAAGCTCACCCCTTGAAGTACGGCTTGGGTCATCTCGGCACGGTCCGTGGCAACGTCTAAACCAACGAAACCCGCACGGACTGAGCTGTCATTATGCGGTGTTCTTTCACCCGAAAGGTAGGGATAGAATTGCACGGTCGTTGGGGCACCCAGGGTGCCGCCCAACTCTGCAGTAAGGTCGGTAGGACTTTTACCTGTAATGCGAGCAAGCCAATTGAGGCTGTCAGTCGCTGCCAAAACAACACCCATCTGATACCACTGATCCGGAACCGCGTGGCAAAACGTATGCACAGCACTGTCAGCCATCGGGGAAAAACCATCACGACCCGCCAACAAAACACCCGAAGTTCCCAATGACACAAATCCTGTGCCTTCAGACATTGCGCCGACGCCACATGCGGCAACCGCATTGTCCCCGCCGCCCGCTACAACTTGCACACCGCGTGGCAGGCCGTATTCCTCGGCAATCGCTTGACGCAATTCACCAACCACTTGTGAACCCTCAAAGAGCTTTGGCATTTGTGAACGTGATAGACCTGTCGCAGCAAGTAAATCGTCAGACCAATCACGCGCACCAACATCAAGCCAAGAAGTCCCCGCACTGTCAGACATATCGGCTGAATAAATTCCAGTAAGCCAAAAGCTCATATAATCTTTGGGAAGCAAAATCATTGCAGTTTTAGCGAAAACTTCAGGCTCATGTTTTGCCACCCAATTTATCTTTGGCGCAGTAAAACCCGGGAAAACAATATTGCCTGTCAGAGCGCGAAACATAGGCATCGCATCAAGTGCGGCTGCTTCCAGATGGCTGCGCGTATCATTCCATAAGATGCAAGGGCGCAGCACCGTTCCTTTCTGATCTAACAACGTCGCACCGTGCATATGCCCCGAAATGCCGATGCCACGCACCGCCCCAAATGCTTTGGGGTGGGCATCACGCAGCCGCGCCATTACCGTTTTGCACGCCATGGTCCAATCGCTAGGATCTTGCTCTGACCAACCAACATTGGGATGTTCCACGTCATAACTTGAATCTGCTTCGCCCACCGCGCGACCTGCGTCGTCTACCAACAAGGCCCTTAAACCCGAAGTTCCCAAATCCAATCCGATGAACATATGCTTCCCTCTCCACAATCAGATCAACTTTGACCTCTATTTAATTCAGAAGTCAAAATAAAAAGAACCCTCTGCCGTGTCTGGCGTTTTACATTAATTTACGGCACTCTCCGTCAAACAAAATTCAAAGGTATTTTCAATGTTACGTACAGCGTTGGTCACAGGCTCAGCAGGGTTCATCGGTTACTTCACATCTCAAGCACTCCTTGCACAAGGCTGGAACGTTATCGGGCTAGATGCCATGACGGACTACTACGACGTTGAACTGAAAAAGCGTCGTCACGAAATGCTATCAAAGTCTAAAAACTTCACGGCAGTGACTGAGCGTCTGGAGACACCTGGGCTTCTTAGCAGCCTATTTGAACAGCACAAATTTGACGCGGTGATTCACCTCGCGGCCCAAGCTGGTGTGCGCTATTCCATTGATGCCCCGCGCAGCTATGTTGAATCCAACCTCGTCGGCACATTTGAACTCCTGGAAGCAGCCCGCGCTTTTCCACCAGCACACATGCTTTTGGCCTCAACCTCCAGCGTGTACGGCGCGAACACGCAAATGCCATACACCGAAAACGATAAGGTCGACACACAGATGTCGTTCTATGCAGCCACCAAAAAGGCAACAGAGGTGATGGCACATTCCTATGCCCATCTTTATCATCTACCAATTACGATGTTCCGCTTCTTCACGGTCTACGGCCCTTGGGGACGTCCCGACATGGCACACTTCAAATTCACAAAGGCCATCATCGAAGGCGACCCTATCGAAATTTACAACCACGGAAAAATGAAGCGCGACTTCACCTTCATTGATGATTTGGTCCGCGGGATCGTTGCGCTAATCGATGCAGTTCCACCGATGCCAGACACAGGGGCGACACCAATCGAAAACGATAGCCTCTCGCCCGTCGCACCGCACCGTGCCGTTAACATCGGCACCGGCTCACCCGTCCAGCTTCTAGATTTTGTACAAGCGATAGAAACCGCAATCGGGATTGACGCGCAAAAAATATTTATGGACATTCAACCCGGCGACGTTCCAGGCACATGGGCCGAAGCAAGCTTGCTTAAGTCCCTAACAGGCGAGGCACCCGTCACTCCGATTGGGACTGGAATCCAAGCCTTCGTCGACTGGTACCGCGAATACTATAAAGTATAGCGAACAAGGGCCGCTCCCTTCATCTTACCTAATAATCTCCCGCCGGAGGCGCCCAACGCCAACCACGAAAAATAGCCACAGCTATCAACACAAAAAGGCACGCTATGACATTCAATCGCTCCCTCAAAATAGCCCCATCTATCCTCGCCGCCGACTTCGCCAATTTTGGTGCTGAATGCGAAGCGATCGAAGCCCAAGGGGCCGATTGGGTTCACGTCGATGTTATGGACGGTCATTTCGTGCCCAACATCACATTTGGTCCAGCGACCTGTGCCGCTATTCGGCCCCACATTAAAGGCGTCATGGATGTCCATTTGATGATCTCGCCCGTCGACAGTTACATTGAAGCCTTTGCTGAATCAGGTGCAGACGTCATCACTGCGCACGTAGAGGCAACACCGCACATTCACCGAACTATGCAAGCCATCCGCGCAAGTGGTGCAAAGGCTGGAATCGCCCTTAATCCTGCAACACCAGCTTCTTCGATCGAATACCTTTTAGACATGGTCGATCTGGTATGTGTCATGACAGTGAACCCCGGGTTTGGTGGTCAAAAATTCATTCATTCTCAAATCGAAAAAGTGCGTCAAATCCGTTCTATGATCGGCGATCGCCCAATCCACATTGAAATCGATGGTGGCGTTGATCCCACAACCGCACCTTTGGTTGCGAATGCAGGCGCGGATGTTCTCGTTGCTGGCTCTGCAGTGTTTCGAGGTGGCTCCGTCAGCAACCCTGCGCCATACGGCGAAAACATCCGCAATATCCGCGCGGCCGCTGTCTCGGTAGAAGTTTAAGTTTAGGGCGGGTTATCCCGCCCAAACGTTCAGATCAACAGATCAGAAAATGTGCTCAGCAACTTATGCTTTAGAATTTTGCCCGTAGGGGCGGCAGGCAATGCTTCAACCAAGATAAACTGTTTGGGGCGCTTGTATGCCGTCAAACGTTGCGCCACGAAGTCTTGTAACTCCTGAACCGAAATACCTTTCAGGTCGGCTACCTGCACAAAGGCAAGCACCTCCTCGTCGCCATCTTTGGGCCGCCCAATTACAGCCGCCTGAACGACCAGAGGATGATCGTTCAACGCAGCCTCCACCTCAGGCGGATAGACATTAAAACCACCATGAATAATCAACTCTTTGGAACGCCCCAAGATGCGCAGCAAACCCTGTTCGTCGATCTGCCCTAAATCCCCTGTGTGCATCCACCCATCAGCGTCTAACACTTTGGCTGTCTCATCAGGGTTCCTGTAGTACCCTCTCATCACATGTGGCCCACGCGACAACACTTCCCCCATGCTGGCATTCCCGCCCTCAACGTTGTGGTCAATCGCGATTTCAACACCGGGTAGCGCAGGTCCAACAGACGTATCAACCGCGCCAATGTCATTGCGTGTCGCAGAGACACCAGCCGTGGTTTCCGTCATGCCATATCCGTTCTGAAGGGCAACGCCGTAAAATGCTTCAGCCTCGCGCTTCCATGTCGGATCAAGGGGGGCAGCCCCCGACGAGACATAGCGCAACGTCTTTGATCCAAGGGCCTTCAAACCTTGTTCTTTTGTATACTGCATTAACAACGCGTGCATCTGCGGGACGCCGGAAAACAAAGTCACTCCGGCGCGCAATGCTGTATAAACTTTGGCCACCTCAAATCGCGGAGCAAGCAACACAGGGGCACCAGCATAGACAGCCGCAACAACAACGGAGCAAAGGCCAAAAACATGCGTCGTTGGCAAAACGCCATAAACAACATCGGCATGCGTCATGTCGCGCAAATTGGCCGAAGTAAGCCCGCCAAATCGAACGTTTCCATGGGTTAGCATAACACCTTTGGGATCACCCGTGGTGCCTGTCGTATACAATAAAACAGCCACATCATCCGCCATTTCAGATGAGCCACCGGCCGATGCTGCGACATGCATTGAGCCAAAGCTGCCTGTGACCTCAACCCCATCCAACCGCTCAGCATGATACTGGGCATCAGTTGAGACATTGGTCGTCATGAAAATAATGGATGGTTTACAATGCCCGATAACGCGCGTGACTTCGGCCTCAGTCTGGCGCGCATTCACAGGAACGACACAGGCCCCTATTTTCCAAGCGGCGAATAGAACGGCAACCGCCGCCATACAATTCTCAGACAGCAGCAAAACACGATCGCCCGACTGCACACCATTGGCTATCAGAAATTCCACAACCTCATCACATGCCGCGCCCAACGCGCCATAATTTAGAGTGATACCCGTGCTGTCAGACATAGCTGGTGCATCAGCGCGTGTAGCGATTTGATGGGCCAGATAGTCATAAACGCTTTGGGTCATCCGCCGTACTCGGGTTTGCGTTTTTCTAGGAAGGCCGCGATCCCCTCAGCGGCTTCGTCTTCGCCAACGGCAAACGCCATAGCATCGCGTTCCAAGTCAAGCTGTGCGGCTTCTGACTGGTCATAAGCCGTTGCTATCATCGACCGAATGCGGCCTTGGGCGTCACGCGGACCTAAGGCAACCGCATCCGCCCATACATGCGCCTCTGCTATAACTTGCTCACCATCGACTACCGCGTTTACTGCACCCAACGCCAGCATACGCTCTGCGACCACCGGACGGCCAAGAACGCACATCTCCATAGCCAAAGGTCGAGGGATCATACGGGCAAGCGAGGCAGTTAATCCACCATCCGGAACCAATCCAGCTTTGACATAGGCGGCAGTGAATTTAGCACCTGCCTGGATCACGATAAAATCGCAAGCCAAGGCGATAGATGCCCCAGCTCCAGCAGCGCCACCTTTCACAGCCGCAACCACAGGGACAGGACAGGCACGAATTGCGCGGATTACATCATGCAATAGCTCTACTTTTTCGCGACGTTCTGGCTCTGGTAATCCACGCCGTTCGATCAATGCGTTCAGATCACCACCAGCGCAAAAGAACCCACCTTGAGACGTAATTATAATCGCTCGAATGCGACGGTCTTTTGCCGCCTCAACCGCGTCCATAATAGCTTGGTAAAATTCTGGAGTAAGCGCGCCGCGTTTGTCAGCATTCCCGTTCCAAACGATCAGGCGATCCATTGCGTCTTCAACGTATGCGCTCATGCCAGTTTCTCCAATTGGGCCCTAAAGGGCTAACGCACTCACCTTCTCAGGATTGAGTGAGCGCAATAAACCGCTCTAAATGATAATCTGTATCTCCAAATCGATGGTCTGCCATCGTGATGCGTTTGGCAATATGCGCCAACTCGTATTCTTGGGTCATCGCGATACCACCGTGCATCTGAATGGACTCCTCAGATATCAATCGCCCTGCCCGCCCCATCAGATTTTTCGCTGCGTGGATATTAATATCACGGGTGCGCTCATCGCTTTCGAAATAACCCGCTGCGCGGATAACTGCAGAACGCGCCTGCTCCATTTCAATCAACATGTCGGCCATGCGATGCGCCAATGCCTGGAAGGTCGCAATAGGGCGCCCAAATTGCTGTCTGGTCACAAGATACTCTTGGGTCAGTTCAGTCGCCGTGGTCATCGCGCCTAGGGTTTCTGCACACTGCGCCACGGTCGCAATGGCGTAAGCGTCTTTCAACAAGGCAAAACCTTTACCTTCTTCGCCGATCAAAGAACCTTCAACATTGTCGAGCGTTACTTCTCCGGCATGACCACCTGCAATCAATGCGTAATCCTGTATCGTTAATCCGGCAGCATTCTTTTCAACAAAGTAAAGTGAAATACCGTCTTCATCTGAGACCTCGCCACTGGTGCGGGCGGATACAATCAAGACATCCGAAGCCAGCGCGTTCATAACCACGGCTTTGCGTCCGTTCAGAGTGCCATTCACCGCAGTTGTTCGCACATAATTCAAATCGTACCGGCTCGTCGGTTCGCCGTGGGCCAAAGCCAACTGAAGGTCCCCACCGATAAGGTCTGCTACACGGTCCAATTCACCAGCCGCGGCCAAAATACGACCGGATAATAGCGCACTGTCCAGAAACGGGCTCACACCATTCGCGCGTCCCAATTCCTCGAAGATCAATGCGATGTCAGCTCCAGTTCCGCCAAATCCGCCTTGTTCTTCAGTAAAAAACGCCCCGATCACTCCCATCTCCGCCATTGCATGCCAAAGGTCCGATGTAATGCCAGTTTCAGAATTCAAAACCTCGTTACGTGTTTCAGAATTGCAGGAGTATTTCAAAAAACGGCGCAGCGAGTCTTGAAGCATTTGGTGTTCGTCAGTCAGATCAAAATTCATAGATCAGCCCCCCATCTTTACTTTGGCGATGATCCCGCGCTGAATTTCATTGGAGCCACCAAAAATCGAGATTTTGCGATTATTAAAATACTGCGCTGCAACGGGTCCAGCATCATGTGGATCAGGTAAAGGTTCATTGCTGCCCTCCACCGCTTCAGAAACGAATGGCATAGCGTATGGACCAACAGCACGCCTCGCGAGATCGTTAATCTCTTGACGGATTATTGTGCCTTTAACCTTCAACATCGATGCCTCAACACCCGGTGCACCACCTGCCGCAGCCTGCGAAACGATCCGCAAATTTGTGGTGCTCATTGCCATCAGATCAATTTCAACTTGCGCGACCCGTGCTGCAAAGAGCGGGTTCCGAATAAGCGGCTTGCCCCCGCAAATTTCTGCTTTTGCGATCCGCTTAACTGCCGCCAATCCGGCCGTAGAGAAACCGACACCCGCGATATTGGTGCGTTCATGGGTCAATAAATATTTGGCATAGGTCCAGCCACTGTTCTCTTCGCCGACAAGGTTCTCAACAGGGACCTTAACATCCGTGAACCAAACCTCGTTAACCTCAGCAGAACCATCCAACAAGATGATTGGCCGCACTTCGATTCCGGGTGTGTTCATGTCGATCAGAAGAAACGAAATTCCCGCCTGCTGTTTCACCGTGCTGTCGGTACGCACTAGGCAGAAGATCATATTCGCGTGTTGGCCAAATGTGGTCCACGTTTTTTGACCATTCACGACGTAATGATCACCTTCACGCAAGGCCTTGGTTTTCAAAGACGCCAAATCAGACCCTGCGCCTGGCTCTGAATAGCCCTGACACCACCAATCCTCACCAGACAAGATACGAGGCAACCAATGATCTTTTTGCTGTTGGTTGCCAAATTTTTGCAAGACAGGCGCAAGCATCGAAAGACCAAATGGCACAACACGCGGCGCATGCGCGCTGGCACATTCATCGTCAAAGATATGGCGCTGAACAGCGTTCCATTCTGCACCGCCGTATTCTTTGGGCCAATTGGGTGCAAGCCACCCTTGGGCGTTCAAGATCGCGTGCCAACCTTCCATATCATCCTTAGTTAGATCACCACCAAGGCGCACCTTTTCGGATAACTCCTTTGTTAGTTTCTCACTCAAGAAGGCGCGAACCTCGTCGCGAAAAGCGAGATCATCTTTGGAATAATTCAGGTCCATGGAAGGTCCCCTTTCGTTTAGGCCATTCAGCCCTTTTTGTTCAAACTGTCAAAATTCTTGCCAGAAGAGACCATTTGTTTAAGTAACGGCGCCGCGGCCCAAAACTTAGGGTCATCTTTGGCATATGTCGAAATGTCTTCAATTAGATCTGGTAATCCAACGATATCCGCCCACTTCAGCGGGCCACCCCAATAGCGCGGAAATCCATACCCAAACAATAGCGTCATATCCACATCCAGTGGACGGCGCGCGATCCCCTCGCCAACCACTTTTGCAGCCTCGTTTACCATTGAGGCCATGTAACGGCGAATGATTTGCTCTTTCGTAAATGTACGTTGAATAGTGCCTGCAGCTGCTCGATCCGTCGCAATAAGGTTCATCACCTCAGGGTTTGGCACACGCGCTTTTGGACCGGCAGCATAGTCGTAATACCCTTTGCCAGTTTTTTGTCCAAAGTTGCCCGCCTCGCACATCTTGTCCGCATAGGTGCTGACGCCTTCAATCTCTGCTTCAACTCGTTTGCGTTTACGCACGGCCCAACCGATATCAAGCCCGGCCAAATCAGCCACCGCGAATGGGCCCATCGCAAATCCAAAGCCTTCAAGCGCAGCGTCGATGTCATAGGGAGACGCACCTTCCATCACCATTTGATCGGCGGTATCGCGATATGTGGCAAGGATCCGGTTACCGATAAAGCCGTCACAAACACCCGCGCGGACACTGATCTTTTTCATGCGCTTGCCAAGTTCGAAACCAGTGGCAACAACGTCGATCGCTGTTTTGTCAGCTACCACCACCTCAAGAAGTTTCATCACGTGCGCCGGTGAAAAGAAGTGCAACCCAATGACATCTTGGGGTCGTGATGTGACCGCCGCGATTTCGTCCACGTTTAGGTAGGACGTATTAGAGGCAAGGATAGCACCCGGTTTACAGACCGCATCCAACTGGGTGAAAACCTGTTTCTTCACATCCATGTCTTCAAAGACCGCTTCAATGACAAGGTCGGCATCTGACAAGCCGGCATAGTCGATCGCAACGGTCAACGTCTCGTTCAAGATTACCTGATGTTGTTCGGCTATGATTTTGCCGCGTTTCAACGCACCAGCAAGATTGCCTGCGATGCGCCCATGGGCGGCCTCACAAGCGGCAGATGTCATCTCAATCAATGTCACCTGAAAACCCGACAGCAAAGCCGCGGTTGCAATCCCTGCGCCCATAGTACCGCCGCCGATCACACCGATATGATCGAGAGGACGGGGTGTAACTCCTTTCAGCTCAGGCAAATTGCCAACAGCACGCTCAGAAAAGAACGAATGGATCATGCCCTTGCTTTGGTCAGATTTTAAAAGATCTGTGAAAATTTGACGCTCAGCAGCTAGCCCCTCAGAAAATGGTTTCTCAACACCCGCTTGGACCGCTCGGACGCATTGCGCCGGCGAAATTTGACCACGCCCACGTGCAAGGATCGCGTCATAGGCTGCGTCCCAATCAATCGCGTGAGGGGCAACCATTTCACTAACGGGGCGGCGCGGTGCGCCCTTGGCCAACAGATCGGTGACATATGCCAAACCGTTCTCCAACGGATCACCGTCTTGCACCAAATCAATAACACCCATGTTGGCGGCCTTAGCAGCACCAATCTGACGGCCGGTTGTCATGATATCCAATGCAGCATCCACACCTGTCACACGCGGAAGGCGTTGCGTGCCACCGGCACCTGGTATCAGCCCTAGATTAACTTCTGGCAGGCCAATGCGTGCTGACGGCACCGCAATGCGGTAATGACAGCCCAATGCAACTTCAAGCCCACCACCCAAAGACACACCATGCATCGACGCAACTACAATCAGTGGCGATGCCTCAATCCGATTGATCACATCAGGCAATGCCGGGGCCATTGGTGGCTTACCAAATTCTGTGATGTCTGCACCTGCGATAAAAGCACGGCCTTCGCCCACAATCATCACCGCGCGCACACCACTGTCTGCTTCAGCCTGATCCATACGATCCATTAACCCTTGGCGCACTGCATGACTTAGTGCATTGACGGGTGGATTTTGGATCGTGAGGACGACGATGTCACCGTTGCGCGAATAGGCAATATTGTCAGACATTTAATGGCTCCCGAACAGAAACTATGAAGCACAGCGATACATAAACATACGTTAGTATTGTGCCCGCTTGTACAGTTTCAGATTAGTGGGCAAAATTGCTTTGCCGCAAGCGGAACCTCATGCCATCAAACTTTGCGCCGTAGCGTAACAATGAAAAAAGGCAGGATGCTGAAACACCCTGCCTTTTCAATTTTCAAAACTCAAAGTCATCAAGGGCGAACCCCGCGTACCTTTGCTTTTACGTGCGACGCGGAGTTTGACCGCCACCCTTACCAGCATCACTGGCAGCACGACGTGCTTTGTTCTTTTTGCTGTTTGGTTTTCCAACGGCAGGTGCGCCACCTGGGCCCGTCTTAGGCTTACCGCCAAACTTACCCTTGGGCTTACCTGCGTATGGTTTGCCATCTGACTTACCGCGCGGTTTGTACTCAGCTACGGCACCGTCATCACGGGCACGGTCCATTGTGGAACGTGGCTTTTCAAAACGCTTGGACGCAGGGTGCGCACCAGCAGGTTTGCCACCCTTGCTTTCTGGTTTTGGCTTACGTGGTTTTGGTGTTGGTGCATCATCCCATTCAACCGGCTTGCTGGCTGGCTTTGGGGCTGCTGCAGGTTTGTAATCGTCTTGTGGCTTTGGCGCATAATCCGCTTTGGGCTTGCGATCATAATCCCGCTTTGGTTTTTTGTCATAGCTTGGCTTGTCGCCGCGCGGAGCATCAGATTTGCCGTAGGATTTGCCTGATGGTTTTCCACCTGGCTTGCCGCCGAACGCTGGACGCGGGCTGCTTGCTGCAGCTGGTGGTTTCGCCAACTCGGTCAGAACCAAACCACCTTCAACAGTCATAGAACTGCCCAATGCCGCTTTAAATCCTGCAACACTGCCTTCTTGCATTTCAACGAAGGTCTCATCGTTCTGAATGCGGATCGCACCGATATCATCTTTGGTGATGCCACCGCCGTTGCAAAGGATCGGCAACAAACGACCAACAACGATACCTTGGTTACGGCCAGTGTTCACAGAGAACCACTTGCTTGGACCAAACGGTGCGCGTGCTTTCGGAGGCTTGTTCTCACCCGCTTTTGACAACTCTTCAGGAGCAGATACGCGCGCTGCGTAAAGGCGCATATAAGCCGCTGCCATTTGTTCAGTGCTAAAGTTTTCGACCAGCTTTGCAACCATGCCAGCTTCGTTTTCAGCAATTGGTTCATGCCACATTGGGTCGGCCAAAAGACGTTCTTGATCCTTCGCACGAACATCATCGGCAGACGGCGCGCTGATCCAATTTGCACTGACTTTTGCGCTTTGCAAAATGCGTTCTGCTTTGCGACGTACCTTAGCGGTGACAATCAACGTGCTAACGCCCTTGCGTCCCGCGCGGCCTGTACGGCCAGAACGGTGCAACATGGTTTCGTGGTTGTTCGGAAGCTCTGCGTGAACCACCAGATCAAGACCCGGAAGGTCGATCCCGCGCGCGGCAACGTCGGTCGCTACGCAAACGCGCGCACGTCCGTCGCGCATGGCTTGCAAGGCGTGAGTGCGTTCAGCCTGTGACAACTCACCAGACAGGGCCACAACAGGGAAGCCACGGTTAGATAGGCGGGTCGTGACGCGGTTTACCATTGCGCGTGTGTTACAGAACACGATCGCGTTTGGCGCATCATAGAAACGCAAGATGTTGATGATGGCGTTTTCGCCATCATGGTTGGCAACAGACATCGCGTTATATTCAATGTCAGCGTGCTGTTTCTCTGCCGATTTAGTTTCGACCCGTACCGCATCACGCTGATAGCTTTTGGCCAGCGTTGCAATTGCTTTTGGAACTGTCGCCGAGAACATCAAAGTCCGACGGTCTTCTGGCGACTCTCCCAAAATAAATTCAAGATCTTCGCGGAAACCCAAATCCAGCATCTCATCCGCTTCGTCCATGACAACGCCACGGATTTGGGAAAGATCAATGCTTTTGCGCATGATGTGATCGCGCAGACGGCCCGGTGTTGCGACAACGATATGCGCACCACGTGCAAGCGTGCGACGTTCGTCGCGCATATCCATACCGCCAACACATGACGCCATAACAACGCCTGCTTCACCGTATAGCCAATCAAGCTCGCGCTTTACTTGCAACGCCAATTCGCGGGTCGGTGCAATGACCAAGGCCAAAGGAGATCCAGCACGATCAAAGGCTTCTGCGTCGCCAAGCAACGTGTCGCCAAGCGCAAGGCCGAAACCTACCGTCTTACCGGAACCGGTTTGGGCCGAAACCAACAGATCGGATTCACCAAGTTTGGGATCCATACATGCGGTTTGAACGGGTGTTAGGGTTTCATATCCACGTTTGGATAGAGCATCGGCTAGAGCTTGTTTCACGGGCGTCATCTTTTCTGGTAATTGCGCGGGCAAATTACACCGCAAGTCGCGCATCTAGGACGTTTAAGCCCTTTTGTATAGGGGTTATATTGTCATAGCGGGTATCACAAAAAGCGGGGGGCTCCTAGGAAAACCCGCATTAAACCACTTCAACCACGCCAAAAACGGATCACCGCTTTTTAACGAACTCGGTAAGGATAACAATGCGTTGCCCCTCAACGCGGCCCTCGATGTGACCGGCGTTATCGGCAACCAGTGAAATACGGTGAACGGCGGTGCCGCGCTTGGCGGTGAAGCCACCACCTTTAACCGGCAAATCTTTAATTAAAACAACGGTATCGCCGGCGGATAGGGGGACGCCGTTGCTGTCTTTGTGGCCCAAATCGGGGGCGACGTTTTCGGCCCATGCGCGGGTTTCGTCGTCCAGATACAGCTGATCGGACAGATCACGGGCCCAGCCTTCGTCAGACAATTTGGTTAACGTCCGCGCTGCCAAAACCTGAACTTCAGGAACCTCTGACCACATGGTTGTTGCTAACCCACGGAAATGGTTGGGATTTGGCGCAGACAGCTGGGTAACACACTCTTCACAAATCTGAACAGAGGCGCCAAAGGGTCCACCCTCAACTGGGGTGTCGATCAGGGCGTCAGTTGCAGCGGCGCAGAGTGGGCAAGTCATGGCAAATCCTTTGGCGGTTCACGGGGTCCATACGCCAAGAATCGGGGCGATGACAGGATATTAAACGCAGCGCACGGTGGGTTAAGCACGCATTGAGCGGGGCAAATTAGGATAAAACTGTACAGAACAGCGGGCAAACTGTGCAGTTACACGCCCGCCAAAACAGCCGGATTTGGCCGATTTGGGGGCAACTGCACAGAACGGGGCGCAATCCGTACAGTTTGAAACCGACCGAAACAGGAGCACAGCATGCTGCCGCAAATTCGTGCAATTTCTTTTACAAATTTTCGAAACAACGCCACGCAGGAGATAAATTACGTCTCTACCCATCAGGCGCATCTGTGGATCATGAAGCACGGCGTGCCCGTCGCCTCTGTCATTTCGATGCGGGACGAGGACGTTTTATCACGCATCCACGGACGCAATTTGGGGGAGATGATGGCACGGATGGAGGTGGATCAGGACCGGATAAAAGAGGCGATGATCACCTCAAAGGAATACCTGAAGTACGAGGTGGTGGGACAGGAATGGACCTATCCGGTTTTTGGGTTGGTTGGGGGTAAAGACCTTATCACGAAGCCAGTATCTTAAAGACTTAATGCTTCGAAAAATTTTGGGGACAGCGATAACCTCGAATAAATTAAGATCGTCATAGCCTCTGGAGGCGTCTTAAGCAGAACAAAACTGGCACAGCTCTTGCACAGATTCGAAAGGGTTAGGCAAAAACGCGGGTGAATTTGCTGCTCATACTCACTATCTGAAAGAATTAGCCATGAAAATTCACTTTAATATTGAATCACTACCAATGATTGCTAAGTCCAACCGAAGTATTTTGAGAAATGACATTAACATGACCGACCTAACATTCGAACGGGCCGTTACCGATGCGCGTGAAATGAGTTCTGACCGAATTCTTTCGAACCGTTCAATAGCTCACGCCAGACACGTAATTCTCGAGCTGTTTCATTTAGCAATACAGACGGAGGCCGACGTATTATTATGTGCAGGTTGGTTTGATCCAGACTGCTACGACTCAAGCATAGTCGAAAAAGCTAAACAGTTGCTGGACCAGGGACAAAGCATTCACGGAATAGCTGAAAACACAAATCCAGATATACTTGCGGATTCTCCGTTTGCAAAGATGCTTGCAGACCCAAAAAACACGAACTCCTCTTTATCCGTCGTAGATCCTAAAAAGATTGCTGGGGGTTTCCTACACTTTACGCTGGCAGGTGATAATGCCTACCGCTTTGAAGAAGACCACAAACTAGCGACAGCATTACTCTCTTTCAATCGGCCAACGACAGTATCCATACTCAAAGATGAATTTGATTTTTTCAAGTCTTCTAGCACCCAACTCTCGGATGTTGCGCCTTCCAAAAAGAGTTAATTTCCTCCTGCGCAAAACAATTTTTTATTTTTCATTTCTACATCTATTTATCTGGCATCTGGTTTCGCCGCACCAGCATGTATGCGGCGGGCGGCATCGCGATCATCATGGTCGGCGCTGTTTATTACCACCTGATGCACACTCCAGTGGCCGAAGCCATTCCAGCCTTTGTTGTTCTGATCTGCTGTGGTTTGATCGTGAACCGTCGCGGCACCGGCATCATTGGCTAAGTGATCCGCAAGGGTTTTAGGATAAATTTAGGCGCGCGATGGGGTGAACCGATTGCGCGCCTTTTTTGTGTGTGGTGCTAGTAACTGCTGTGTGGGACCGCGCATTGCTGCGCAATACTCTTGTCCCACCGTCGCGTTAAAATGGATTAAGAATCCATTTTCAACGCGCTGATAAACGCTTCTTGCGGAATATCGACGCGGCCGAATTGGCGCATCTTCTTCTTACCAGCTTTTTGTTTGTCCAACAGTTTGCGTTTACGTGACGCATCCCCACCGTAACATTTCGCCGTCACGTCTTTGCGCATCGCCGATAGCGTTTCGCGTGCAATTACTTTGCCCCCAATTGCCGCTTGGATCGGGATTTTGAACATGTGGCGTGGGATCAGGTCTTTTAACTTTTCAACCATCGCACGGCCGCGCGTTTCGGCGCGATCACGGTGCACCATCATGGACAGCGCATCCACAGGTTCGTCGTTCACCAGCACTGACATTTTCACAAGGTTGTCGGTTTGGTAGCCCGTCATTTGGTAGTCAAAGGATGCGTAGCCTTTGGTCACGGATTTCAGGCGGTCGTAGAAGTCGAACACCACCTCGTTGAGCGGCAGGTCATAGACCGTCATCGCCCGTGAACCCGCATAGGTCAGGTCAATCTGCACGCCGCGCCGCTCTTGGCACAGCTTCAGCACGTCGCCCAAGTATTCGTCCGGCACAAGGATTGTCGCCTTGATCCGCGGTTCTTCGATATGATCGACCAGCGTGAGGTCAGGCATGTCTGCAGGGTTGTGCAGTTCGATCATAGACCCGTCGCGTTGGTACACGTTGTAGACCACCGATGGGGCCGTCGTGATCAGGTCGATGTCATACTCGCGTTCGATCCGGTCACGGACCACTTCGAGGTGCAGCAATCCAAGGAAACCACAGCGAAAGCCAAAGCCCAGCGCCGCGGATGTTTCCATCTCGTAGCTGAAGGAGGCGTCGTTGAGGGCCAGCTTTTCAATCGCGTCGCGCATGTCTTCAAACAGGGCGGTGTCCACAGGGAACAGGCCACAGAACACAACCGGTTGCGCAGGCTTAAAGCCGGGCAGCGGTTCTACGGTTTTGCGGTCATGGGTAATGGTATCCCCAACGCGGGTGTCGCGGACCTGTTTGATAGATGCGGTGAGAAAGCCGATCTCGCCCGGGCCGAGGGACTCGACCATCTCCATCTGTGGGCGGAACACGCCAATGCGGTCCACACCGTGCACGGTGCCGTTGGATAGGAATTTGACCTTTTCTCCCTTCTTCAGGCGACCGTCGATGATACGGACCAAGACGATAACGCCCAGATAGCTGTCATACCATGAATCCACCAACATCGCTTTGAGGTCTGCGTCCTCGTCCCCGACGGGAGCGGGCAGATCGTTTACGATGGATTCCAATGTCTCGTGGATACCAACACCCGTTTTAGCGGACACTTGGATCGCGTTGGTCGCTTCGATGCCAATCACGTCTTCGATCTGTTCGGCCACACGGGCGCAATCCGCGGCGGGCAGATCGATCTTGTTAAGGATCGGCACAATCTCGTGATCCGCGTCCAAAGCGTGATACACGTTGGCCAGTGTCTGGGCTTCGACGCCTTGAGAGGAATCAACCACCAGCAAAGAGCCTTCAACCGCGCGCATGGAGCGGGAGACCTCATAGGCGAAATCGACGTGGCCGGGGGTGTCGATCAGGTTCAAAACGTAATCTTCGCCATTGTCCGCCTTATAGTCGATGCGGACTGTGTTGGCTTTGATGGTGATGCCACGCTCACGTTCGATGTCCATGGTGTCCAGAAGCTGGGCCTGCATGTCACGATCTTTAACGGTACCGGTCTCTTGAATGAGCCGATCTGCGAGGGTCGATTTCCCATGGTCAATGTGCGCGACGATGGAGAAATTGCGGATATGTGAGAGTGGTGTCATGGTAGGGGTATTAGCGGGTTTTGAGGGTTGGTCAATGGTTGGATTGATGGCAAGCTAGCCTTCATTGGTTTTAGGGTATTTGCAATGGTTGATTTTGAGGATCGGAATGCCGCTGAAGCGTGGTTCAAAACACAAAAAATCAATGTTGTTTGTGCAATCACAGCAAGAGCCGCCTTGCGAGTCTTGGCAAATCTCAATTACGTAAAATCTGATAACTTTGATACGCTTTTACTAAGGTCATTTCGGGCAATCTTAACTGCTACAATTTGTGCAAGAAAAGGTTACGCTAACCTCGGCGAAAAGCCGGCAACTTTCTTCAAATATGTAAATTTATCTACCTTGGATGAAGGGACTTTTGACAAGACTTTAGATGCGTTTTACGCCGCAATGTCTGCAGGAAGCTCGGCAATACCACACAATAAAAACTATGCGGGTCATGCTGCAGAGGCTGTAGCCCAATCAATCTCTGCTGGCACAGTGACACGCCACGATAAAAGCCAGTCAACTGGTATTATTCCATTTCAACCTTCCGTATTTTCCACAGAGACCATCCCCTTACATTTCAGCGCAAAAATTGCACTCCAGGTTTCGAACACTAATGCAATTTCGACAGGTGTCAGACGCGATGCGATTCAGAAAGGAGATCTGCTACAAAAGCCCATATGGGAGGATAACCCTGAAGAGCTCATCGACGTCCGAAAGGCTTTTTCACATCGCTTACTAGCTCAGTCAAAGTGGTCGTTCTGGCACACTTGGTATGAGACCATGTGGAACGGAACGTTTGGGGATTGGGACCTAGTCTTTGAGGTTATCAAGATTCCAGATAATGTTTGGCAGGGCAAAGATGGTGCCGAGAAGATTGCAAACGAAATTACGCGAATAAAGGCGACGCTTAAGCTGAAGGCCGAGATTGCCACCCTGAAAGAAAAGCTTCAGGCTCAAGAAGACATTGCAACAGCGGGGCATAATCAAGGTCCACCATTAGACGACACTACCGAAGTCCACAAAACAATCGAAATGATTTGGCCTGTCTTGGATGACATTGAAGCCGAGACTAACAAAAAGGCCCCTAGCCCTGACCGATTGAAAATTCTGGGCCAGAAGTAGCTCGATATTTCTGTAATTATTACAAAATATTGCGGTGGGCTTACAAATATAGCGCTCGAAAAATCGGCAGAAACGATTGGAGAAGTGGGTGCAAAGCTTGCCATGGCTAGCGTTGCGGCAACATATGTTGGCACAAACGAAGGCATTCAATCGGTAGCGAAAGCTGCATGGGATTTGGCCAAAACCCTCGCTGGGGGATGACGCTACCATTGGCGGGTGAACCCCGCCCTACGGGGTTTGGGTCTTTGTCCGCCCCTCATCACCTCATCGCGATCCATCGTCATGGGTGATTGAAACAAACCCTAACTCACGTTATGATGGTCGTGAGCAAGGTTCCAACGTGGGACCACAGTATTGGGCATCAAGATGGGGCAAATCCCACAGTGTCCATTTGGTATGAGGCAAAACATGGTACGTATTTTTACAGCATTTTTCATCATGGCGTTTTTGGCGTCTTGTGGTGGGACCCGTTATTCAAGCAACAATGCGGCGGGTGCGCGTGCCTCTGCCTCCTCCCAAACCCTATATGCCTCTGGCCCAATCGCATCCGCCTGTCGCGCGGCAGGGCGCAAAGAAGCGTCGCGTGCCCGTTGTGGATGTGTTCAAGCGGTCGCCAATCGCAGTCTGTCCTCAAGCGAGCAACAGCGCGGTGTGCCGTTCTTTAGCAACCCGCAACGCGCCCAAGATCTGCGCCAATCTGACACTGCATCAAACGAGCGGTTCTGGAGAAAATGGAAAGAGTTCGGTACCCAAGCGGGCCGTATGTGCACCTAACCCTATTTGGGTATATGCGTTGGGTCGCCCCAGCGGTCTTGCAAACGTTCAATAATTTGATCACGCGCTTGGCGATAGCTGGCCAGTTTCGCCTCGCGTGTTTCGCCCAATCCCGTTGGGTCTAGGATCGGCCAGTATTCCACATCGATGTGATAGAACCGCGTCAGTTCCAGCGCCCGTCGTTGGCTGGCCGGTGACAGTGCCAACACCAGATCGAATGAGCTAAGGTCTTCGCCCCACTCTTCCATCTCGTCAAAGCTGCGCGAGCGGTGGCGTGACAGTTCCACATTCAGTTCTTGGCAGACCGCGATAGAGAAGCCGTCGATTTCAAGGTCGTTCTTAACCCCGACCGACTGCACGTAGGTGTCTGTGCCATAGAACTGCTTCATGATCCCTTCGGCCATGGGAGAGCGCACTGCGTTATGATCGCAGCAAAACAGAACCGATTGTGGAAGCTGTTCGCTCATTTAGGCTCCGAAATGTAGGACGCAGATCAGGGTGAACAGACGGCGCGCCGTGTCGGTGTCGATCTCGGCCTTGCCCTCTAGTCGTTCTTGCAGGACGCGGCTGCCCTCGTTGTGGATACCGCGCCGCGCCATGTCGATGGTTTCGATCTGGCTGGGCGGCATGTTCTTGACCGCGTCGAAATAGCTTTCGCAAATCTGGAAGTAGTCTTTGACCACTTGGCGAAATGGCCCCAGTGACAAGTGGAACTCTGCCGCCTTTTCTGCCGCTTCAGTTGTGACATCAAACACCAGACGCTTTTCACGAATGGACAGCCCAACGTGATACGGCCCCGCAGACATTTCGCGACCATCGCGCGTTGGCAAGACAAAGGTGTTTTGTTCTAACAGGTCGAACATGGCGACTTTGCGCTCTTGCTCAATCTCCGGTGTGGGAGGGGGCAAATTCGCATCGTCGAGTGCGATATGGCTGATGCTGGGCATAGGTACAGGGTCCAGTTGGTTCGCTCTTATGCTAGAGCAGCCCCTTAACAAGGGCAACATCGCAAGGGAGCGTTAATCGTTCAGTTTGCGCAAACGTGCCGTGACGGAAAGGCCGTGTGCCTCAAGGCTCTCGGATTGCGCCAACGCCTCTGCGCCCGGGCCAATGGCGCGCAGGCTGGCGGGTGTCATCTGCGCCAATGTGGTCCGTTTCACAAAATCCATGACCGAGAGGCCAGAGGAGAAGCGCGCAGACCGCGCCGTTGGCAACACGTGGTTTGGTCCGCCGATGTAGTCACCAATCGCTTCGGGCGTCCATTGGCCCAAGAAGATCGCACCAGCGTGGGTGATGTCCTTGGACAAGGCGACCGGATCAGCGACACACAGCTCTAGGTGCTCTGGCGCGATACGATCAGACAGGGCCGCAGCGGTGGCCAGATCGGGCACCGTGATGATGGCCCCAAAGTCACGCCAGCTGGCACCCGCAATCGCGCGACGCTCAAGGGTTTCAAGACGTTTATCAACCGCATCAGCCACAGCCTGCCCAAAGGCGGCGTCCGTGGTGATCAAAAGCGATTGGGCGCTTTCGTCATGTTCGGCTTGGGACAATAGATCCAGCGCGATCCAGTCAGGATCGTTGTCGCCATCTGCGATCACCAAAATCTCGGAAGGGCCAGCGATCATATCAATCCCGACCTTACCAAAGACACGCCGTTTGGCGGCAGCAACGAATGCGTTGCCCGGGCCAGTGATCTTATCGACAGGGGCGATTGTGTCTGTGCCATAGGCAAGGGCCGCAATGGCTTGGGCACCACCGATGCGGTAAATCTCATCAACGCCAGCAAGTTTCGCAGCCAACAGAACGGCGGGGTTCAGGATGCCGTCGGGCGTAGGAACCGTAATCGCGAGACGTTGAACACCCGCCACTTTGGCAGGGATCGCGTTCATCAGAACGGAAGACGGATAGCTGGCCAATCCGCCCGGCACATATAGACCAGCGGCAGACACGGGCGTCCAGCGCCAGCCAAGGGTCGCGCCCGCCTCGTCCGTCCATTCCGCATCTTCGGGCATTTGGCGGCTGTGGTAGGCGGTGATCCGTTCGGCAGCGAGTTCGAGGGCAGCGCGGACATCTGGGGCGACTTGGGATGCGGCCTCTTCAACCTCATCGGCGGTGACGCGCATGGTGTCTGGGGTTAGTTTTATACGGTCGAATTTTTCGGTCAATTCCAGCACGGCTTCGTCCCCGCGCGCGCGCACATCCGCAATGATACCCGCAACAATGGCGTCCACGTCAGGGCTGTCTTCGCGCTTGGCGTTCAGCAGCGTGTTAAAGGCAACTTCAAAGTCAGCAGCTTGTGCATCAAGGAATTGGGGCATCAGGTCTCTCCGATTGACTGATGCTCACTTAGCGCGATGGCGGTTGGGTCTCAAGTGGAGTTGGGGAATTGGATCACGGGGATAATTCTGCGCTTCGCACAGCAATGGGCAGATCATACAAATGTTTAAAAAATCTATGTCTGGCAAAAGGGGAGGGGCGCAGTTTTTCCCTTGCGTCACCGCGCAACCCATGATTGTAACTTAAAGGTGTTAAGGAAGGAAATTATGTGAAAAAATTTACAATTGTCTTTTTTATTTCATCAATTGTGGCGGGATGCTCTCAAGAGCTTGAAGTTCGCCATGGCCCTCAAGCGATCCACCCTAGCGATTGGCGCTACGCGTCAGATGGCGCTATCTCGACTTCGGCCTCGTTAGATAGCTGCGGTGCCTCGAGCTACCAAAATCTAGTGGGAGGCCCATCCAAGGCCACCATCCAGCTAGATATCCCTGCTGGTTCTAGACATTATGGCAGCGAAGAAGTTGTTGCTACTGACACGCCATCTCGCTTGAATTTCGTTCATAGCGGAACTGACATCGAGTCTGTTACAAATCCAAATTCTACAGTACTGCGTGTATTTTGCGGATAAATGCTGTAAAATAGTAATCTAGCGAATATTTTAGATCGCTAGATTATTATCATAAATTCGGCCACCATTCCTTACACTGGATGCTTAGGCGCTTTCTTCGACGGTGCCACGTAAGGCCGTGTCACGTCTTTCAACGTCATCTCAATCGCCTCGACACTCACGCGGACAGCGCCGTCGCCGGCCAGTGTGAAGACGATGTCCCCTGCTCCGTCGTCCCCTGCCTCAAACGTGGCGGATAGCACGGATAGGATCATGTCCGTCTCCGCCCGATCCACACCTTGGCTCGCCACAGACATCACATTGTCCACGACCAATATTGACTGCACACGTTCAGGGGCGGTTTGCCCGCGTGCGCCTTCTTCCCAGCGGAAGCGGTTGAGCAGCAGGCCAAAGCGTCTTTGTTTGGCCTGCCATGTCATTTCGGTGATCGGAAAGATCGCGTCTTGGATCAGGGCCGAAAGAACCTGCAGTTCATCCGCGTCCTGTGCCCCAAGGTTCAGGGGCTTTTCGCGTCCGTCTTCAAACCGTGCATCGGTCATTCAGAAATCCGTTCGATTTGTGCGCCAACGGCTTGCAGCTTGCGCACCACTTTTTCGTAACCACGATCAAGGTGATATACGCGGCTCACTTTGGTTTCGCCTTCAGCCGCAAGGCCCGCAAGGATCAGTGAGATGGACGCGCGAAGGTCCGTTGCCATGACTGGCGCGCCTTTGAGTTTGTTCACACCCGTTACAGTGGCGGTACCGCCAGCAACGTCGATGTTTGCCCCCATGCGCACCAATTCTGGGGCGTGCATAAAGCGGTTTTCAAAGATTTTCTCTTCCAACACGGAGGTGCCGTTGGCGGTGCACAGCACGGCCATCATTTGCGCCTGTAGGTCGGTTGGGAAACCCGGGAACGGTTCGGTTGTGATGTTGATCGCTTTGATCTCGTCCGTGCGACGTTTCACTTTTAGGCCCTTGTCGGTCTCAGTGACGTCGATGCCCGCCTCGTCCAGTTTTTCACAGAAGGATGTGAGCAGGTCCATACGACCGCCCAAGCACTCGACCTCACCACCGCAGAACGCAGGGGCCAACATGTATGTGCCCAACTCGATCCGGTCGGTCACAACAGGGTGAGTTGCCCCGCCCAAACGATCGACACCTTGGATGGTGATTGTTGATGTGCCGTCACCGTCAATCTGTGCGCCCATTTTGCGCAGGCAGTCGGCCAGATCAACGATCTCAGGCTCGCGCGCGGCGTTGTTGATGACAGTCGTGCCTTTGGCCAAGGTCGCGGCCATCATGATGTTTTCAGTGGCACCAACAGAGGCGAACGGGAAGTCGATGACAGCGCCCTTAAGACGGCCACCTTGTGCCTTGGCGTGCAAGTAACCGTCGCGCAGTTCGATATCCGCACCCATCAGGGTCAAGCCATCGGTGTGAATATCCATTGGACGGGCGCCAATTGCGCAGCCGCCGGGCAGTGACACTTCGGCAACGCCTTCGCGTGCCAGAAGCGGACCAAGCACCAAATTAGAGGCGCGCATTTTGCGAACGATGTCATATTCGGCGCGTGTGTTGATTTCGCCGTGGCATGACATGGCCAGTGTTTTGCCGTCCTGCATCGTGGCCACTTCGGACCCCAATGAGCGCAAAAGCTCGGTCATTGTTTTGATGTCGGACAAGCGCGGCGCGTTGGTCAACGTCAGTGGCTCTTCGCTCAGCAATGTTGCTGGCATTAGGGTCAAACAAGCGTTTTTCGCACCTGCTATGGGGATTTGTCCATTAAGCGGGCCACCCCCTTGTACCAAAATAGAATCCATTACTGCTCGTCCTTCGCCTGTGTTTCATCCGTCGCAGCGCTGCGGGCCCGAGTTTGGGATTTGCGCCGTCCTAAATTCGCCTTTAACGCAGCTTTCAGTCGCAGTTCGCGAGCAGAAGGCGTTTTGGGCGCGGATTTTGATGTGTTTGTGTCTGACATGCGGCCTGTCTAGCGCAGGCTTTCGATATGGTCCAGAATAGGCTTGCGCGTTTAT
>DLQI01000067.1 GCA_002478745.1 Rhodobacteraceae bacterium UBA7436
TAAAGAGGGCGTTCATTTAGGGCCTGTACAATCAATCTAACCCAACACCCAGCCTGCGTAGCGCCTTAAGCGGACCTGAGTGGCGCCAGCAGGCAAACAGCCGCCTAACCGCATGTCAAACCAAACATGTTTGCAGCGACGCGTAGACGTGCGGGCGCGTGGCGAAACTGCAAGGGTTTTGTTAATCAAGTACGTAAAAACCCACACTGCCCATTTCAACAAAGTTTAATCTGATAGATGCCCTCATCCATGATAATATGGAGTGCGGCTGCGCTGCAGAGATTTAGAAATCCATTCTTCGATTTTTTCTTTTTGCGCACCAGAATACCCGGAAACTGTTTTGGGGTTCAAAATGTGTTTTTGGGGATCAAAGACGTATGGTCCCCGCGCCGACTTTTCCTTTACCCAAACGGCACAAATTTCCTGTGACTCATCTAATTCTGCAATGTAATGTACCATGAAACTCTCACCCAGGCTGTAACAGTAATATGACGATATGGAAGTTTTTCCGATTCGCCAACACAGTTCAGCTGCTCAGAATGAAAGTGCAATAATGGTCAGAACCAAGGTAGTAATTTAATGTAAAAGTGGCAAAGATTTATCTCGTTCGAGTCCAGTCCCCTTAAGCGCCAGCGTGACATGATACAGCATGGTAATTGCCTCCTCATGCTTAATCGGCAAGTCTTGAGCAGCAATTGGTGCGCCAATATTGACACAATACGGTTGGCGGTACTTGTTCAGCGTTTCGTGAAAAAGCGTAATGTCGCGTAAGCTTGGGTGAACCAAATCAAGAAGGTAGAAGAGCGCCGAATTGCGCGCTTCTATCCGCACCGGAATAATAGGCAAACCGAATTTACGTGCAAAAGTTACAGGTGATGACATCCATTGGCGCTCATAGAGTCGAAGACCACGCCGTTCAGCCAATCGCCCTGAAGGAAAAATTACGCCTAGCCTACCTGCTTCAACTGCTTGTTTTGTGTACGCCATCGTCGCACGTGTTTTAGAATGGGTGCGTCGATCGATCCTCCATTCAACGGCTGCAATCATATCCTCCATCTGCGGCATGATGCGCAATATATCACTATTCGCAAAGAAATAGGTATCGGGCCGCTTTGCTGTGAGCAACTGACTCAATATGATTCCGTCAGCAATACCTGTAGGATGATTGGCTACAATCAGCGCTGGGCCTGATGCGGGAATACGGTCAAGCCCAGTGCACGTGACCTGCTGTGCCAGAAGCTGTCCCACATAATCCATTATCTTTTTGCTAGGCCATTCCTGCATCTTGGCTGCAAGATCGACGGTTTCGTCGTAGCTTAAGAGGCTATAAAGACAAGAGCGGATTGCACGTGTATGCATACCCGGTTTTGACAGCCATTTGGCGCGTTCTTCAAGCAATGTAGCTATACGATCCCTCATGTTTAAAAAATAGCACCGCACTGTAACAGCTGTATGACGTTTGGAGCATTTTGATCGGTGCTGTCATCCAGACGAAAACTTGCATCGGATTGCTGGCGCAGCCTGGATCTATGCGCTCAATAATTGACACCACACGGCGAAAGCAGCGACTCGATTGAGCTTAAAATTGTTGCATGAGTAAATAATGGATTTGCCAACCCAACTCGTAAACCCTCGCCAGAAGCTCCGGCGCCCAACCGACAAAGAGGTTGATTGCGTGTAGTGGTCCACAGGTGTGGCGCAGGTAACAAAGCTTTACTCTATCGTTTTCACAAAATTTTTATGAAACTGTCACTTACTTGTTACGCCAAGAAGCTATTGCCATTTTAGAACTCCGTTTGAAAAGGAAAACTAAATGATCTTTCGCTCACTAACCTTGGCATCTGCCATCGCGATGTTCGCGGTCCCCACATTCGCGCAAGAGATGAACTTTAATCGTATCGCGTCGTTTCAAGTGGCAGAAAATTTGCCCGATGCGGAAGAAACATCTTCTGAGATTATTGATGCAACCGCCGACGGTATGACGCTCGTTTACACCGACAGTCCAGGAAACTCGATCGGCTTTATCGACATAGCTGATCCGAGAAATCCAAAAGCCGCAGGTGTCTTTATGCCAGCCGGCGAGCCAACATCAGTATCTGTAATCGGCAACTTTGCAATCGCTGGAGTGAACACATCAAAAAGTTACACACAGCCGTCCGGCTATCTGGTGGAGGTCGATGTTCGAACCCGCACAGAGGTGGGCCGCTGCACTCTACCGGGCCAGCCGGACAGTGTGGACATTGCTCCTGATGGGTCTTTCCTAGCGGTAGCAATTGAAAATGAGCGGGATGAAGACCTTGGCAATGGCCGTGTAGGTCAGTTGCCAGCCGGTTCTGTTTTCATGGTGGACCTGACCGCCGAAGGCCGCGTTGCATGTGACACAGCACGCGTGGCAGATATCACTGGACTGGCAGACATCGCGCCACAAGATCCAGAACCAGAGTTTGTGTCGATCAATGCCAAAAATGAAGTGGCGGTAAGCCTTCAAGAAAACAACCATATCATCGTGCTGTCCTCTGATGGTACAGTTATCAATCACTTCTCAGCTGGTGAAGTCACACTCGAGGGTGTCGATACTGACGAGGAGGGTGCGTTGGTCTTTGCCAAGACAATTACCGTACCGAGGGAACCGGACAGCATCGTTTGGATCGACAACACACACATTGCTACGGCGAACGAAGGTGACATGGACGGCGGCTCACGCGGTTGGACTATTTTTAGCAAAACGGGCGATATCATCTACGAATCGGGCATGTCCTTTGAACATGCTATCATTTCTTTGGGTCATTACCCTGAAAAGCGTTCTGGCAATAAAGGCGTTGAGCCTGAAAGCGTGACCTATGGCGTCTATGACAACACGCACTTCGTATTTGTCGGCGCAGAGCGTTCCTCAATTGTGGGCGTGTATGACGTAACTAACCCAGCGGTACCTATGTTGAGGCAAATGTTGCCTTCCGGTATCGGTCCAGAAGGTTTCGTTACCATTCCAGAACGTAATCTGTTGATCTCTGCTAACGAGGTTGATGATGAAGGCCCGCGTTCACACGTCATGGTCTTTGAATATCAGTCCGCAAAGGCAGTCTATCCTCACCTTACATCAGCAGGTATGGAAGAATTGACCGGCTGGGGTGCAATCTCCGGCCAGGTCATGGCAAAGGACGGTATGATTTACGCTGTTTCAGACAGTTTTTATGCAATGCAACCAACTATTTTTCAAATTGATGTGTCGCAAACACCAGCACAAATTGTGGATGCCATCCGAGTGACACGCGCGGGGCAGCCGGCGCAACTACTCGATATGGAAGGCATCGCAATGGACGGCAACGGCGGTTTCTGGATCGCTTCCGAAGGTCGCCCGGACCGCTTGGTGCCGCACGCGCTGTATCATGTCGGTCCGGACGGCGAAATTGCTGACTATGTCCCATTACCAGACACGCTGCGTGCTGTTGAAAAACGTCACGGGTTCGAGGGTATAACTCGAGTTGGAAACATGCTCTATGTTGCTGTTCAACGTCCTTGGAAAGACGATCCTGATCATCACGCCAAAGTTCTGGGCTATAACCTGAAAACCAAGAAGTGGTCCGTGATCCACTACCCTTTGACACAAGTTACAACGGGTTGGGTCGGTCTTTCAGAAATTGTAGCACATAACGATCACCTCTATTTCATTGAGCGGGATAATCAGCATGACCAACGTTCGGTTACAAAGCAGATCACGCGCGTGTCTATGGATGCTATGAACGCGATGGTTGCCCTAGGCGAAACTCCAGCTGTGCTGGACCCGGAGTTTGTTGTTGATTTGCTGCCATATCTGACATCAACCGGCGGTTATGTTCTCGACAAGGTCGAAGGCCTCGCGATTGCCGAAGACGGCACCTTGTGGGTGTCGACGGACAACGACGGTGTCGACGGCCATTCAGGCGAGACTATGTTATTCTCTGTTCAACCCTAATGTACGTCACAAAAAGCTAAACCTTGCGCCCGCAACAACTATCTGCGGGCGCATTTTTTTAACCATGCCTTAAGGATAATTTGGATTTTCGAAACAAACCGCACACTGGAGACGCGGATTTGATGCCACCCAATGATTATAATCGGAGCTATCAGACGAATGAGAACTCGCATCGGATTGCTGGCGCAGCTTTTATCTATGCGCCAACTATTGAGCGCATAGATTAAAGCTGCGCCAGCAATCC
>DLQI01000123.1:0-6788 GCA_002478745.1 Rhodobacteraceae bacterium UBA7436
AAGCGTGCCTTCTTCCATGGTTGGTGAGAGCGCGGGCATGAGAATTTCGATTGGCATGTCTGCTACTCCTTATTTGTAAGTGACTTGTTTCACAGCGGCGATAACTTCGTCCGTTGTGATCAAGGCGTGGCGTTCAAGGTTGGCGGCATATGGCATTGGTACGTCTTTGCCGGTGCAGTTGATCACTGGGGCATCGAGGTAGTCAAACGCTTCTTGCATCAACACAGATGAGATGTAGCTGCCGACAGAACCCTGTGGCCAACCTTCTTCAACTGTCACACAACGGTTTGTTTTCATGACAGATTTGATGATCGCCGCGGTGTCCATTGGACGGATTGTACGCAGATCCAGAACCTCAACTGAGATGCCTTCTTCGGCCAACTTATCCGCAGCCTCCAACGCATATGTCATGCCGATGCCGAAGCTGACGATCGTGACGTCCGTGCCTTCGCGCCAGATACGGGCCTTACCGAATGGAACGGTGTAATCCTCAACGTCCGGCACATCGAATGTTTTGCCGTACATGATTTCGTTCTCTAGGAAGATCACTGGGTTATCATCGCGGATCGCAGTTTTCATCAAACCTTTGGCGTCTGATGCTGCATATGGCATTGCAACCTTCAAACCTGGTACTTGCATAAACCATGCAGCGTAGTCTTGAGAGTGCTGTGCACCCACGCGGGCTGCTGCGCCGTTGGGGCCACGGAATACCATAGGGGCACCCATTTGGCCGCCTGACATGTACAATGTCTTAGCCGCAGAGTTGATGATGTGATCCATCGCTTGCATGGCGAAGTTGAATGTCATGAATTCAACAACCGGACGCAGACCTGCAAAGGATGCACCTGTAGCGATACCTGCAAAGCCGTGTTCAGTGATTGGAGTATCGATCACGCGTTTCGCACCAAATTCGGCTAACATGCCTTGGCTGATCTTATAAGCGCCTTCATATTCAGCAACTTCTTCGCCCATCAGGAACACGCTGTCGTCGCGGCGCATTTCTTCGGACATACCTTCGCGAATGGCTTCACGAACGGTTTGTTGTTTCATTGGCGTGCCCTCAGGCCAGTCCGGCGATGTGTCCACGATTGGCGCTGCTGGCGCAGAGGCGGCTGCCGCTGGGGCAGGGGCCGCTTCGACAGGTGCTGCTTCTACAACTGGTGCAGAGGCCACGATCGCGTCAGCGCTTTCGCCGTCTTCAAGAAGCACAGCAATCGCTGCGTTCACTTTGACGCCTTCGCTACCCTCAGCGATCAAGATTTTGCCGATCACGCCTTCATCAACAGCTTCGAACTCCATCGTCGCTTTGTCTGTTTCAATCTCGGCCAAGATGTCGCCGGATTTTACTGTGTCGCCTTCTTTAACCATCCATTTGGCCAAAGTGCCTTCTTCCATCGTTGGAGAGAGCGCGGGCATTAGAATTTCGGTAGCCATATCAATCTCTCCTATTATGCGTAGATGTCGGTCCACAGCTCTTCAAGAGCTGGTTCCGGGCTATTTTTTGCAAATTCAGCGGATTCATTCACCACCGCTTTGATGTCTTTATCGATGGCTTTGAGGTCATCCTCAGTCGCGTGTTTGCCGGTTAGCAGCATTTCACGAACTTGTTCGATTGGATCATGCTCGTCGCGCATCTTTTGAACCTCTTCGCGGGTCCGGTATTTCGCTGGATCCGACATAGAGTGGCCGCGATAGCGATACGTTTTGATTTCTAGGATATACGGGCCTTTGCCTGAGCGGCAGTGCGCCACGGCAGTTTCACCAGCGGCCTTAACAGCCAGAACATCCATACCATCAACAGCTTCACCCGGAATGCCGAATGATCTGCCGCGCTCATAGATTTCGGCAGAAGATGTGGAACGCTGTTGGGATGTGCCCATAGCGTATTGGTTGTTCTCGATCACGAAGATACAGGGAAGGTCCCACAGGGCGGCCATGTTGAAAGTTTCATACACCTGACCTTGGTTTGCAGCACCGTCACCGAAGTAGGTGAAGGTCACGCGACCATTCTCTTGGTATTTGTCAGCAAAGGCGAGGCCAGCACCGAGTGGTACTTGTGCCGCAACAATGCCGTGTCCGCCGTAGAAATGCTTTTCTTTAGAGAACATGTGCATTGAGCCACCTTTCCCTTTGGAATAGCCACCCTCGCGTCCGGTCAACTCTGCCATTACGCCGTTTGCGTCCATACCGCAGGCCAACATATGGCCGTGGTCACGGTAAGAAGTGACGCGCTTGTCGCCTTCTTCTGCAGCAGCTTCCAAACCAACAACAACAGCTTCTTGACCGATGTAGAGGTGGCAGAAGCCACCAATCAGGCCCATGCCGTATAGTTGTCCGGCTTTTTCTTCAAAGCGGCGGATCAAAAGCATGTCTTTATAAAGAGCTTTCAATTCGTCAGCTGAGACGTTCGGCTTGTCTGCGGGTTGCTTTGTCGTTTTGCGCGCGGCCATACGGCATCCTCCGTCAAGATAGTTTAGCGTTAAACTATCTCTTACATGAATTTTCCCTGTGATGCGAGAGGCAATATTCCCAAAGGGTATTCAGGCCATTAACAGGCTGTTTTTATTCAAATATTTGGAAAGGTAATCCTGTAGAGTGGAGCTGCGATCAGCGAATGACGATTTCGTCCGCGCGTACCATACCCAAAACTGAACGGGCTTGTTCGTCTAAAAGGTCAAGATCAAGGTAGTCATCCGAGAGGCGACGCGTCAGGTTTTCCATCAGCTCAACGTCTGCTTTTACTTGGATCAATTGAAGCTGAAGGGCTTCGGCTTCCGCCGTGATTTCGACACGGCGGAACAACCCGAAGTCCCCTTGCACTGCTGCAAAAGTAAAATAGACGCATAGGGCAAAAGCCACTGCGAAAAATGTAAACGTCCCCAAAGCTGGGGGTGCGATACGGGTCATATGTCTGCCTCAAAACACCTCTTATCGGGTGGTGCGAATACTATGCCATAGGTGATTCGCTGTGTGAATCCCCTAAATCACAAAAACCGCTTATTTATTGGCTTTAGCCCTGCAATGCAGCGACGCCCGGCAGTTCCTTGCCTTCCATCCATTCCAGGAAAGCACCGCCAGCTGTTGAAATGTAGGTAAAGTCATCTGCAGCGCCCGCAAGGTTCAATGCAGCAACCGTATCACCGCCCCCAGCAACAGTGATCAAATCACCTGACTTTGTCAGCTCTGCCGCCGCTTTGGCTGCTGCCATTGTTGCTTTGTCGAAGGGTTCGATTTCAAACGCTCCAAGCGGGCCGTTCCAGATCAGTGTCTTCAACGCTTTGAACTCTTCGACGATCAATGCCGTCGCCGCATCCCCTGCGTCTAGGATCATTTGCCCATCTTCAAGTTTGGTATCGGCGTTCAGCGTCGCCATTTCGTACTCAGCACCCGCAGCAAAGGCGCGTGAAACACGGCCATCAACTGGCAAGACGACTTTGCAGCCGATGCTTTCCGCTTGCTTTAGGATGTCACGGGCTGTGTCGTGCAGGTCTTCTTCTTGCAAAGAGCTGCCAAGGGATGCGCCCATTGCACCCAAGAATGTGTTCGCCATGCCACCGCCGATGACAAGCACGTCAAGTTTGCCCACCAAATTCAGCAAAAGATCGATCTTGGTCGATACCTTTGCCCCACCAACGACTGCGCCTACTGGGCGTTTTGGTGTTGAAAGCGCAGCTTCCAGCGCTGTCAGCTCTGCCTGCATCAGACGGCCTGCACAGCTTGGCAATAATTTGGCTAGGCTTGTGGTACTGGCATGTGCGCGGTGCGCAGCAGAAAATGCATCGTTGCAGAATACATCTCCCAGTGCCGCAAGGCGTGCTGCAAAGATTGCATCATTTGCCTCTTCGCCAGCGTGGAAGCGGATGTTTTCCAACAAAACGATGCCAGCGGGCAGGTTGCCAGCCTCTGCGGCTTCTAGGGTCTCAACCAAAGTGACGGGTTGGCCAAAAGTGGTTTCAAGTTCTGACAAGCAAACGTTCAAGGACAGTTCTGAAACAACTTGGCCTTTCGGGCGACCAAAGTGGGCGATCAAAATTGGCCGTCCGCCCTTTGCCAAAATGTCAGCAACCGTTGGTGCGATGCGCTCAATACGTGTTGCGTCTGTGACTTTGCCATTTTCGATAGGGACATTGATGTCCACACGCAGCAATACGCGTTTGCCGTTGAGCTCCATATCGTCCAGCGATTTCCAACCCATGTGCGTCATCCTTATCATAAATGTAAATTATGGGCGCTGTTTCGCCGTTAATCGCCCTAAGGTCAACGGATGAGTGGCGCATGTGCTTGGCAATTGCCGCCGTTCGAATTAGATAACTCGGGAATTAAGTATTGAGGAGCGCCAAGATGGCCGAGATTAAAGACCCAGAAAACACGATCCTAATGGAGCTGAAAGGTGGCACTGTCACTATCGAGCTTTTGCCAAAGGTTGCACCGTTGCACGTTGAACGCATGAAAGAACTTGCACGCGCAGGCGAATACGACAACGTTGCATTCCACCGCGTGATTGATGGTTTCATGGCGCAAACTGGTGATGTAGCAAACGGCGACATGGAAGACGGCTTTGACATTCGCGCTGCAGGTACAGGCGGCTCTTCATTGCCAGACCTAAAGGCTGAGTTCTCCAAAGTGCCACACGCACGTGGTTCCATTGGCGCCGCACGTTCTGCAAGCCCAAACAGCGCAAACAGCCAGTTCTTCATCAACTTCAATGAAAACTCATTCCTGAACGGTCAGTACACTGTGTATGGCCAAGTAATTGATGGCATGAAATTGGTCGATGAAATCAACCGTGGCGAGCCACCAGCCGAGCCAGATCGCATGATCAGCGTTAAGGTTGCAGCTGATGTATAAGGCCGCAGCACTTGTAGCTTTGATGGCATCGCCAGCAGCAGCGACTGGTATTGCGATCGAAGTGGCTGGTGAAGGCGCTAATGGCACCATCACCATCGACTTGTTTGAAGATGTAGCGCCAGCACACACGGCACGCATTGTAGGTTTGGCAGCTGATGGGACCTATGACGGCGTGGTGTTTCACCGCGTTATCGAAGGTTTCATGGCGCAAACCGGTGACGTCCAGTATGGCAAAAACCCAAGCGACCTAAGCCAAGCAGGCCGTGGTGGGTCAGATGAGGCAGATTTGCCTGCTGAATTCTCCGAGCTGCCGTTTGATCGTGGTGTTGTTGGTATGGCGCGTTCGCAAAACCCAAACAGCGCGAACAGCCAGTTTTTCATTATGTTTGAACCGGGTTACTTCCTGAACGGTCAATATACCGTTGTGGGTACAGTCACTAATGGTTTGGACGTATTGGACGCGATCAAGTTGGGCGCAGGTCCAAACGGATCTGTGATTGGTTTGCCTGACGTGATGAAGTCGGTCACTGTTATCGACTGATATGTTAGGTGCCGTTGGCACAGTTGCATTTAGATAGGAAAAGGGGCGTGCTGGTAGGTGCGCCCCTTTTTTCATTTGTTTTCACATTTCTGTGCAGCATCTGTTCAGGGGGCATACGATCTGTCAGCTTTGGGCGAACATTGTCTGGAGGTATGGAATGCGCAGTTTTTTGTTTTCTTTTTTGGTGGCGCTTTGGGCCCCAGTCGCTGCTGTTGGATCACCCGAATTCTGGCAACACGAATGGCCTAAAACTGATTTTAGCCAAACCACGGTAGAGAACTGGGTTGAAGTGTTGTCTGGTGGTCCACCCAAAGATGGCATCCCATCGCTGAGCGATCCAAAATTTATAGCTGCTCTGAGCGAAACAAAGATTACCGATCGTGAACCCGTCATCAGCGTCGAGATGGACGGGGCAAAGCCACGTGCCTATCCTGTGCGTTACCTTATCTGGCATGAGATCGTGAATGACACGGTTGGGGGGATGCCGATTGCTGTTACCTTTTGTCCACTGTGCAACTCAGGAATTACCTTCGACCGCCGCGTTAACGGCAAGACCTTAAGTTTTGGGGTCACAGGTAAGCTGCGCAATTCTGATATGATCATGTATGACCGTGAAACCCAAAGTTGGTGGCAACAGGCCGAAGGGCGTGGGATTGTCGGTGAGTTGACGGGCCAAGACCTAGACACATTGCCAACGTGGATGGAAAGCTGGACCGAATTCAAGGCACGCAACCCCGATGGTTTGGTCATGGCGCAACCAACGACCAATCGTGATTATGGCCGTAACCCATATACGGGCTATGACAGCCTGCAACGCCCGTTCCTTTATTCAGGCGAAGAGCCACCCCATAACATCCCCTCCTTGGCCCGTGTCGTTCGTGTTGGAACCCAAGCATGGCCTGTGACGCGTCTACGTGAGGATGGAGCCGTCACAGAGAATGGCATTACCCTAACCTGGTCCGCAGGGCAGGCCAGCGCGCTTGATACTTCTGACATCGGGGAAGGGCGCGATGTGGGGACGATACGCGTGCGTGATGCACAGGGACGCGATCTAGCACATGACGTTATGTTCGCCTTTGCGTTTCACGCCTTCTGGCCGAAGGGCGATTGGATGTTGGGCCGCTAAGCCCAGTCACGGACAGAAACAAAAAAGGCGTCGCAATCAAATGCGACGCCTTTTCTAATTCTTGTATCGAACAGCTTAGCCAGCAGGTTTTGCCTTTGGCGCAGCAGCTGTTGGTGCTTTGCCCGCGTTCAATGGATCGTCCTGACGTTGGACTGAACCTTCAAAGTGTGCACCAGATTCAATTGCGATTGTTTTGTGGATGATATCACCCTCAACACGTGCAGTTGATGTCAGACGAACCTTTAGGCCACGTACACGGCCGACGATGCGGCC
>DLQI01000123.1:6816-32074 GCA_002478745.1 Rhodobacteraceae bacterium UBA7436
TTGATTACAACGTCATCGGCAATCACTTCGCCTTTGATTGTTGCGGTTTCACCGATTGTGAGCAAGTGGGCGCGAATGTCGCCTTCCACAGTGCCTTCAACTTGGATGTCACCAGTTGTCTTCATGTTGCCCGTCACGTGTAGATCGGTGGACAGAACGGACGCCGCAGGCTTTGCCTTTGGCGCGCTTGCCTTGAATTCGCTTTGGGGTTTCGCAGCAGGAGCTGCCGCCGATGGAGCAGCAGAAGTTGCTGGTTTCGCCGCCGCAGTGTCTGTCGGGGCAGGGTCGTTGATTTTGCTTTTAGAAAACATCGTTTGCAGCCTTGATATAAATCATTGGGTTAACAGCATTACCACCTACACGTACTTCGTAGTGCAAATGGACGCCAGTAACCCGTCCAGAAGCACCCATATCACCGATACGATCGCCACGCGAGACCCTTTGGCCAACTTTTGCACGTAGCTTGCTCATATGGGCATAGCGGGTCTCAATACCAAACTCGTGCTGAATCTTGACCAAACGTCCATATCCTGAGGACCAACCCGCATGAGTCACAACACCGTCCGCCGTGGCATAGAGCGGTGTGCCATTTGGAGCGGCAAAATCCACCCCTTTATGCATCCGTCGACCACCTGTTTTAGGGTCACGACGAGGGCCAAATTTGGATGTGAAGCGGAAAGCCGCCTTCACGGGATTCGCAAACGGCGCTTTTTGAGCTGCAATCCGGTACAGATTGAGTCGGTCCATTTGGTTCAGCAATTTGTTGGCGCGAAGTGCGTCAGCCGAAGCTTCTTCCCCACGTGTAGAGAAGGAAAGAGGTGTCAGCGGGCCACCTTGACCAGAATAACCGCGGCGCACTTGTTCGATAATGCGCTCAGTCGGCATACCCGCCGCGCGGAACATTTTATCGAGTGGCGAGACCGAGACGGTCATGGCTTCTTCAAGTTGGCGGAAAATCTGATCGTTCTGATCTTTCATAGTCGCAATCTGCTGAGCCATTTCATCGGCACGCAACAAAGCATCCTGTGCATCGCGGACAACCTGATCACGTTCAGCAGCTGTTTTGGCTAGGGCTTCGGCAACAAAATCCATCGGCGCGCTGCCGCCAGCAGAAGCAAGGGATGTACCTGCTTCACCGCTGTTGACTTGGCTTTGCAGCTCAGCGACCTGACCACGTGCAAGTTCGCGGTCTTTCATTGTGCCACGCAGGGTCAACTGAATCACTTCGATCCCTGTTTCCAACTCGCGACGGTGTGTTTCACTGTTCAACAACTCAGACTGCATCACCGAAATCTGGGCAAGCGCTGCGTTGAAACGGTTTTGCGCGGCGACGGCTTCAACAGCACGACGGTCGCGTTGTGATGAAATTTCGTTCAAGCGAGACTGATAGGTACGCTGGTCGCGCTTGGCTTGTTCACGGAAGTTTCCAGAGCCGATGCTGTCCATCAAGATAATGGCCGTCGCAACGATAGCCCAAGCAACAAGCATCGCACTGCCGGTAAAGGCAACCAACTGCATCATTGGGCGCACCCGAATAAAGCGGGTGTCTGTATCCGACTTTAGAAATACGCGGCGCTCAGGAAACATATGTTCCAGTTTCGCATTAACTTTTTGTCCTAGACGAGTTCGCACAGAGCGCGTCCCTTTTTGTCATCCCAGTATAGACGCACGGTTGTCCCAACCCCACGCCTCAAGGGATTGAATAGACCGTGCTTTGGCATCGGGCAAGCGCTGAGTGCCAATTCAGCGAATCAGGTAGGCGAATTGTGGCAAATTGGCAGAAAACCGCTTATTATAGGGTGGTTGCGGTGCAGACTTCAGGTAGACACTGCCAATGGCCAGTAAAAGTCTGGTGGAATGCCAGCCTCTGCACGTTTCTCTTCGTTAAACGGAGGTTTAAGCGTCGAATGAAAATATGTTGTCACCAAGTCGTGGAAAACAGGTTTGGGATCTAAATTATTTCGGCCACACAAGAAGTGAAACCACTTCGATCCGTAAGCAACATGCGCCACTTCTTCTGCGTAAATAGTTTCAAGTGCCTCAACGGCGTTCTTCTGTTTCGCTTGCTTGAACAGGTAAATCATCTTTGGTGTCACATCTAACCCGCGCGCTTCTAGTACCATGGGAACAACGGCCAATCGTCCCATGAAATCCGTCGCGGTGTCTTGGGCGGCTTGCCACATACCAGCATGGGCAGGCAGGGCACCATAAAAGCTGCCTAATTCCTCAAGACAATCCGCCATTAGGTTGAAATGCTTAGACTCTTCATCCGCACATTTGACCCAATCATCGTAAAAGCCGATAGGCATTTCGACGTCTGGAAACCGCGCAATTATGTCCCAATGCAGATCAATCGCGTTCAATTCGATATGTGCAACAGCGTGAAGCAACGCAATCCGTCCCTCAACCGTTCCCGGTTTGCGGTGGGGGACGTCGCGCGGGTTCAATAGCTCTGGTTTGTCTGGGCGACCCGGCTGCATCGGTGGTTCAGCGCGTCCAATTTCTGGAATTTCACCCTCTGCGCGTGCGGCTTGCCACTGCGCTGCGTAACCACGTGACAGCTTTGCTTTGCCGCGGCCGTCCGCACATTTCAAAACATTGACGGCCATTTCGGCCAACGGGATCATTGTATCGCTCACAGGGACTTCACAACCTCTAGAACCTCTTCAACGTGCCCCGGAACTTTTACTTTCGCCCAGATTTGCGCAATTTTCCCATCTGCGCCGATCAAAACGGTAGTGCGTTCAATGCCCATGTAGGTCTTGCCATACATGTTTTTTTCTTTCCAAACGCCGTAATCCTCACACACCGAACCATGCTCGTCTGACAATAAAGGCACCGTTAGGCTGTGCTTTGTGGTGAATTTACCGTGTTTGGTTAGGCTGTCTTTGGAAATACCAAAAACTTGGGCACCCGCATCGGCAAACTCTTGCAGGCTCTCAGAAAACCCGATGGATTCCTTTGTGCAGCCTGGCGTATCATCACGCGGGTAGAAGAAAAGAACGACAGACGATCCCTGCAATGCTGACAGTGTAACGTCGTCCCCACCATCTTGGGGGAGTGTGAAATCGGGTGCAGTAACAGAAACTTCGATCATTTGGTCCTCATTGCTTGGCCGTTGTGATTGTGCCTGTCATACTAGCGTGAAGCGGACAAGAATAAAGACATGAGCAGCGATCAAACACCTCCAGCACAGAAAAAGCGCAGTTTGCTGCGCAAAGCTATGCTGTGGTGTATTGGAATAGTTGCGGTTCTTATGATTGTTCTGGCTGTCGGCTTGCTGAGTATGGTGGGGCGGACAGTGGTTGCGCCTGATTGGGTTCAGTCGGCGATCTCTGAACGGATCGAAGCTGCAACACCGCAGTTTGAGGTCAAGTTTGGCCAAATTGAATTCACATTGGATAATCATTGGGTGCCACAAGCGCGTGTGCGTGATGTGGCGGTGCAAAACCTGCAAGGTGAAGAAATTGTTGCGTTTTCTGAAGCGGGGGCAAAGCTGGCGTTGCGCCAGTTGGCACGCGGCGACATAAAACCAAAATCGATTTCAATTTCAGGTGTGTTTGCCACGTTGTTGCGCGACAGTGATGGAAACATGAGTTTACGTGGCGGATCGACGCTTTCGGCACCGTCCAAGGAAGCTGCAAACTTACCCGCTTTGATTGAGCAGCTTGATGCGGCCCTTGAGTTACCAGAACTCAGCGCGCTTAACAGTGCCGAAATTCAGGCACTGACATTGCGTTATGAAGATGCACAAGCTGGGCGGGTATGGGTCGTGGATGGTGGTCGCGTGCGCCTTGGGCGCAACCGCGGGGTTTTAGACCTTGCAGCTGATTTGGCATTGCTCAGCGGGGGCAGCAGTGTTGCGACCCTTGAGGCCAATTATACCAGTGAATTGGGCGATAAACGTGCGGAATTTGGACTGAATATCTCAGAGGTCTCGGCGCAGGATATTGCGCTTCAAAGCCCAGCCCTTGCATGGTTGTCCGTATTGCGGGCCCCAATCTCGGGCGCATTGCGCAGTGGTGTTCTGGTGGATGGGACGTTCGCACCTCTAAGTGCAACTTTGCAAATTGGGGAAGGGTTTGTGCAACCCACTGATGCGGCCAAACAGATTCCGTTTTCATCAGCACGCAGTTACCTGACTTATAACCCAAAACTACAAACAATCGATTTCGACGAACTGTCGATTGTAAGCAAATGGCTGACTGTCAGTACCGAAGGGCAGGCGGTTCTTAGTGGTTTGGACGCCGGTGTGCTGGATGAGCTGGTTGGCCAGTTCCAACTGTCAGGCATCGCTGTTAATCCCAATGATTTGTACGAAAAACCTATTTTATTTGATGCTGCTGACATGGATTTCCAGCTCAAGCTTGATCCGTTCCTGTTCAAAGTGGGTCGCATGCAGGTTGCCGATCAAGGTAAGGTTTTGCGCCTAGATGGCGATCTATTGGCCGATAAAGACGGCTGGAATTTTGCCGCGAACGCACAAATGGACGGTATTGATCCTGATCGATTATTGGCTCTTTGGCCTGAAAATTTGGCCATTCCTACGCGAAAATGGATTAACCAGAACCTTATCGCAGGCAACTTAACTGACTTGGACGTCGCTTTGCGTGGTGGGGATGATCAACGGATAAATACGTTTGTGAGCTTCAATTATGACAAGGCTGACGTTCAGTTCATGAAGACAATGCCGCCTGTCACGGGGGCGAGTGGCCATGCGACGATGTTGTCGAACCGTTTTGTTGTCGCGATTGATGAAGGACAGGTGTTGGCCCCGCAGGGTGGCAAGATTGATGTCGCAGGATCGGCCTTTGTTATTCCTGATGTTTCTTTGAAGGGTAAAGTGGTTGGTGAAGTCCAATTGAAAACCGACAGTACAGTCACTGCGGCCTTATCATTGCTGAACCAACCTAAGTTAGAGGTGATGGATAAGGCGGGTTTGCCTGTGACATTGGCCGACGGTCGTGCGGTTTTAAATGGCAAGATAACATTGCCGCTTCGCAAAGGTGTAAAACCCAGTGATATCAAATACAGCGCGACGGGTTCGTTGTCTTCAGTAAAGGCATCGGGTTTGGTGCCTAACAAGGTGCTCGCTTCGGATGCATTGCAGATTGCTGTTTCTAACAGTGGCGTTCGAATTTGGGGTGTGGGTCGCATTGGTACTGTTCCGTTCGATGCAGAATGGTCACAAGCGATCGGCGCAGAAAACGGCGGCCGCAGTCAGGTCAAAGGGACAATCGAATTGTCCGAACGTTTGATCGATGAATTTAACATTGGTCTGCCTGCAGGAACCTTTTCAGGTGCGGGCAGTGGTGAGATGACGTTGAAACTGGCCAAAGGCGAAGCGCCAGCGCTTTCGCTGACCTCTAATTTACGAGGTGTCGGTATCAAGGTCGCTGCACTTGGTTGGCGCAAATCTGCAAAGGCTGCAGGGCAGCTGACCCTGACAGGGCGATTAGGTGCTCAGCCGATTATTGATGACATTGTATTGGATGCACCCGGTCTTACAGCCCGTGGGACCATCACGACCTTAAATAGTGGTGGTTTGGACAAAGCAAACTTTAGCCGCGTAACTGTTGGCAACTGGTTGCGTGCTCCCGTTCTATTGACGGGGCAAGGCAAAGGTAAACCGCTTAAGATTGATGTGTCTGGCGGTAGCTTGGACTTGCGCAAAGCAGAGTTTGGTCAAGGCGGCGGGCAGGGCGGCGGTGACGGCGGCCCATTGAACCTCAGGCTGGAAAAATTGCAGATTACGGACACGCTGGCGCTGACTGATATGCGGGGGACCTTTACCACCAAGAACGGCTTGGACGGCAATTTCACCGCGGGGCTAAATGGTGGCACACAAATTAGTGGACAAGTTGTGCCGCAAAACGGGCGCTCAGCTGTGCGGATCAAATCGGACAATGCGGGCGGTGTGTTTGCATCCGCAGGTCTGTTGAAACAGGCGCGGGGCGGCGAATTATCATTGGCTCTGTTGCCCGTGGGCAAAGATGGCGCGTTTGACGGTAAGCTTTATGTGAAAAATACCCGTGTGAAAGACGCGCCAGCAATTGCGGCCCTTTTGAATGCTTTAAGCGTTGTGGGCATACTTGAACAAATGGGTGGATCTGGCATCCACTTTCAGGAAGTTGAAGCAGACTTTCACTTAACACCGTCCACGATGACACTTATTAACGCCAGCGCCGTTGGTCCCTCAATGGGTATTTCGATGGACGGGGTATACGCCGTGGATACGGGCACCCTTAATATGCGAGGGGTCGTGTCGCCGTTGTTCTTCTTAAATGGCATCGGTAGCATTTTTATCCGAAAGGGCGAGGGGCTTATTGGCTTTAACTATGGCTTAAGTGGGCCTGCCAAATCCCCCAAAGTCAGTGTGAACCCATTGTCCGCATTCACGCCCGGAATGTTCCGCGAGATATTTCGCGCACCCGCGCCAAAAGTACAAAATTAATACGCCGTGCTATAGCCACCCGATCTTTCATCCCAAGGTTACAACGCTAATACTTGATGATCTTTTTACAGGACTGTATGGGCCATTTTATGCAGCTTTCAGATTTTGATTTCGACCTTCCCGAAGACCTTATTGCGACCCGCCCAGCGGTGCCGCGCACGTCCGCACGTTTACTGGTCGCGCAAGGTGCCCAGACAACGGATGCGCAAGTGCATGACCTTGGCAAATGGCTGCGAGCAGGGGATCGAATGGTCCTGAATGACACCAAGGTTATTCCGGCGCGATTGTCGGGCACTCGTGCACGGACTTCGGCCCAAGGGTTAACAGAAGCACGTATTGACGTGACTTTGCTTGAGCCACAGCCCAATGGCACGTGGGCTGCCTTGCTAAAGCCACTAAAGAAAGTGAAACTTGGGGAAGAAATCCAGTTTGGTGCAGGATTATCTGCAACACTGGAAGGTGTTGCCGATGGTCAGGGCCATTTGCGGTTCAACCTTGAAGGCGATGATTTCGAGGCCGCGTTGAACGAGGCAGGCGCAATGCCATTGCCACCTTATATTGCGGCGAAACGCCCCGCTGATGAACAAGATCACCATGATTACCAAACCGTTTTTGCGACGCACACTGGCGCAGTTGCGGCCCCCACAGCCTCTTTGCACTTTGATCAGGGCCTTCTGGACGAATTGGCCGCTTTTGGCGTGCAGTTCAGCCGTGTGACCCTGCATGTGGGTGCCGGCACATTCCTGCCCGTTAAAGTCGATGACGTTCTAACCCATAAGATGCATTCGGAATGGGGCCGCGTCAGCCTGCAAACTGCTGATGAAATTAAAGCGACCAAAGCGGCTGGTGGGCGCGTGATCCCTGTCGGTACAACGGCGCTGCGCCTTATTGAGACAGCTGCGCGTGGCGGCGAAATCGAAGCATGGGAAGGGGACACAGACATTTTCATCTACCCCGGCTTTACCTTCAACGTGGCTGACGCATTGATGACCAATTTCCATCTGCCAAAATCGACATTGATGATGTTGGTTTCTGCGCTTATGGGGCAGGATCGATTGCGCGAAATTTATGACCACGCAATCGCACAAAACTATCGTTTCTTTTCATACGGCGACTCTTCATTATTGATCCCTGATCAGGCGGATTAACGCCAACGAGACGAATACGACTTATTTGATGTCGCCTCTGGCGCGGACCGCGATCTTGCAAGCTGCGACAGGGAAGGTGTTAATTGATATTTTAGGCGTGGAGCGTCGTTATGTTACAAGTTATTTCCAGCGCGTGGGCATTGTTGCTTGGTATGGGCCTATTGATGGTCGGCAACGGTATGCAAAGTACGCTATTAGGTGTTCGCGGCCAGATCGAAAATTTCGGTACATTCGAAATGTCGGTGGTAATTTCTGCATATTTTATTGGTTTTCTTGGCGGGTCCCGCATGGCGCCAAACCTGATCCGCAGGGTTGGGCACGTTCGGGTCTTTGCAGCATTGGCCTCCCTGATTTCGGCGGTGATGATCCTGTATCCCACCCTTGTTAATCCATGGGTGTGGGTTTTGGGGCGTATCTTGATCGGGTTCTGCTTTTCTGCGGTGTTTGTAACAGCCGAAAGCTGGCTCAATGATGCGGCAAGTAACGAAAACCGTGGCCAAGCGCTGTCGATCTATATGATTGTACAGACGGCAGGGATCGTCTTGGCCCAAGGGCTGATGGTGACAGCGGACCCCTCCGGCTACGTGCTGTTCGTAATCCCATCCATCCTTGTGAGCATCGCAATCACACCGATTTTGCTTTCCATTAGCCCGACACCCGCCTTTGAAACCACCAAAGCGATGAGTTTGCGCGAACTGATGGGATTTTCCCCCTTGGGCTGCGTTGGCATGTTCCTGTTGGGTGGTGTGTTCTCTGCTCAATTCGGGATGGCGTCGGTTTACGGGTCTGAGGCTGGATTGTCCGTTGGTGAAATTTCAACATTTGTTGCAACCATCTTTATCGGCGGCATGATCACTCAGTACCCAATCGGGTGGCTGTCTGACCGCATGGATCGCCGCGCATTGATTGCTTTGACTGCAGCTGTTGGTGCTGTTGGTGCCAGCATTGGTGTGATGTCAAACGGCGACTTCACTCTCATATTGGTAGCTGCGTTTTTAATGGGAAGCACGTCTAACCCACTGTACTCACTGCTTCTAGCATACACCAATGACTTTTTGGACCACGAGGACATGGCTGCGGGTTCGGGCGGAATGATCTTTCTAAACGGTCTTGGTGCCGTAAGTGGCCCGTTGATAACCGGGTGGGTGATGGGGGTTTTTGGCCCTTCTGGTTTCTACATGCTGATTGGCGTCCTGTTCTCGATGCTTGCGATTTACGCTGTCTACCGTGCGACCCAGCGTCCTGCGATTCCTGTTGATGAAACAGGTAGTTTTGTTGCGATGTCCCAGTCTGCAATGACACCTGTTGCGATGGAAATTGCGCAAGAATACGCAATTGAGACCGATCTAGAGGACGAAAGCGAAATCCCTGCTGATTAATATGACGCAATTGTCGCAAATAGTGACTGTTCTTTTTTGCAAGCTAGGCTAACGTCGAATTATTGACGCTATGGAATTGCAGGAGAATTCACCATGGTTGGGCCGGATGATGTATTGCGCTTTTGGTTAGATGAATGCGAACCAAAACAATGGTACGTGCAGGACGACGCACTTGATCAAGAAATCCGTGATAAATTCATGGAAACATGGGAAGGGGCCTGTGCAGGCCGTCACTCACTGTGGCTGACCTATCCCAACGGTGCATTGGCCTACATCATACTGATGGACCAATTCCCACGGAACATGTTCCGCGGCTCAGGCAAAGCATTCGCATCTGACCGCGCTGCGCTGGCCGCAGCCAAATCCGCGATTGATAAGGGCTGGGACATGCGGGTCGATGAACCCGCGCGCCAGTTCTTTTACATGCCGCTGATGCACTCTGAAAACCTATGCGATCAGGAACGTTGCGTACGCTTAATGTGCGACCGTATGCCTGAGCAGGGGCCGGGCAATTTGTTGCACGCGCGTGCACACCGCGATGTGATCCGCCAATTTGGCCGCTTCCCGTATCGCAACGATGCTCTGCAACGCGCAACCTCAGTCCATGAACACGTCTATCTCGAAGCAGGTGGATATTCATCGACAGTGCGTGACCTTCAAGCGGACAAAGCAGCCTAAACCCCGGTTTCTAGGGACCTACGCTTATTGTTAAGAAATCCCTGATAGAACGCGGGTCACGCGAATTGCATCCTGTGCAAAACTAGTTTAACGGTGAACTAAATTTGAAACGCTGCAATGTGAGGGCGCAACATGGCTGACACTTCCTTTGATCTGATTGTTATTGGGGCAGGCCCCGGTGGCTATGTGGCTGCTATTCGCGGCGCGCAATTGGGGATGAAGGTCGCCGTTGTTGAACGCGAACATCTTGGTGGCATCTGCTTGAACTGGGGCTGTATCCCAACCAAAGCGATGTTGCGTTCGTCCGAAGTGTTCCACTTGATGCACCGCGCCAAAGAATTTGGCCTGAAAGCAGACAACATTGGCTACGATCTGGATGCAGTTGTGAAACGTTCACGCGGCATCGCGGGTCAACTGTCCAGTGGCATCGGTCACTTGATGAAGAAAAACAAAGTCACCGTATTCATGGGCGAGGCGACAATCCCAGCCAAAGGCCGTGTTTCCGTCAAAGGTGAAAAAGGCGCTCAAGAGTTGACAGCCAAGAACATCGTTCTGGCCACAGGCGCACGTGCACGCGAATTGCACGGCCTTGAGGCAGATGGTGATTTGGTCTGGACATACAAGACCGCACTGACGCCACCGCGCATGCCGAAAAAGCTGTTGGTTATCGGGTCTGGTGCGATCGGAATTGAATTTGCCAGCTTCTACAACACGCTGGGTGCTGACACGACTGTGGTCGAAGTCATGGACCGCGTTTTGCCAGTTGAAGACGAAGAGATAAGCGCATTCGCGAAGAAGTCTTTTGAAAAACAGGGCATGAAAATTATGCAAAAGGCGATGGTCAAAAAGCTTGACCGTTCCAAAGGTAAAGTAACCGCCCATATCGAAAAAGATGGTAAAATCACAACTCATGACTTTGATACGGTCATTTCAGCGGTCGGAATTGTTGGAAATGTTGAAGGGCTTGGCCTTGAGGAGTTGGGCGTAAAGCTGGATCGTACTCATGTTGTGACTGACGAATACTGCCGCACTGGCGTTGATGGCTTGTATGCCATTGGTGACATCGCAGGCGCGCCGTGGCTCGCACACAAAGCCAGCCACGAGGGTGTGATGGTTGCCGATTTGATTGCTGGCAAACACGCACATCCCGTAAAACCGGAAACGATTGCGGGCTGCACTTACTGCCACCCTCAGGTCGCTTCAGTTGGCTATACAGAAGCCAAGGCGAAAGAACTGGGTTACGACGTCAAAGTGGGCCGCTTCCCCTTCATCGGCAACGGCAAAGCGATTGCTTTGGGCGAAGCAGAGGGATTGGTTAAGACAATCTTTGACGCCAAGACTGGCGAATTATTGGGCGCACACATGATTGGTGCTGAAGTAACTGAGATGATCCAAGGCTACGTTATCGGCCGTCAGCTCGAAACAACCGAAGAAGATTTGATGAACACGGTCTTCCCGCACCCAACGCTTTCTGAAATGATGCACGAAAGTGTCTTGGATGCATATGATCGCGTGATTCACATGTGATTGAGCAGGGCACCTAAGTTTCAGGTGCCCTTATGCTACATACAGACAAATTATTATTTATAGAAACAATGCGCTGCGTACCTGTGGCGCATTGTTCGTTTGCACTCAGAACACAGGCATATTTGACATGAGCAAAACACCTTTTGGCCTCGTCTTCCTACTTTGGGGCGCGGGATTGGGCGCGGCGGCGCAATATGCCAAGGTCAGTGTGGTTTTTGACCAATTACCCGGCGTCTATCCTGATGCAGGAGCTGGACTTGGCTTTGCCGTGTCTTTGGTTGGGTTCATCGGGATTATCTTTGGCGTGGTTGCGGGGCTTCTGGTCGCACGTCTGCGTTATCGTCGTGGATTGCTTTGGGCGCTGTGGCTGGGCGCAGCGGTTTCGGCACTGCAGGCGCTGTTGCCACCGTTTGAATGGTTCCTAGCGCTGCGTGGGATTGAGGGCCTGTCCCATTTGGTGATGGTTGTCGCCGCCCCAACACTGATTGCACAACTCAGCGCCCCTCAGCATCGCGGCTTTACCCTGACTCTTTGGGGCACGTTCTTTGGTGTGGCGTTTGCAATCCTGACATGGGGGGGGGTCCCTCTGGTCGCGGCTTACGGCGTGTCGTCACTGTTTCTTGCGCATGCTGTGTACATGGCTGTTTTTGCAGTGATTTTGACCTTTGCGTTGGCGGATATACGATCGCTTGAAACGGTCACAACAATTTCAACAAAAAGCATCGCAAAAGACCACATCGCGATCTATCGATCCCCACGTATCTCTGCCGCCGCCCTTGGCTGGTTGTTCTATACGTTTTGTTTTGTCTCAATTCTTACTGTTTTGCCACCATTTCTTGATCCCTCGCAACGCGCACCCGTGATGGGGGTCATGCCTTTGGCATCTATCGCAAGTTCGATGACTTTTGGCGTATGGGCGTTGCGCCGTATGTCTGCGGTTAGCCTTGTGATGTGGGGATTTGGCTCCAGCGCAGTGTGTATGATGTGGCTATGGGCCGATCCCGCCAATATTTCGGCCTGTATCGCGCTTGCAGCGGCCCTTGGGCTTATCCAAGGTGGCAGCTTTGCCGTTGTGCCGCAATTGAATGAAACGGCCGTCACACAGGCGCAGGCCAACGGTGCCATGGCCCAGATGGGTAACCTGGGCAACACGCTGGGAACGCCCGTTATGGTCGCCGCATTGGCTGTGTTTGGCTATAACGCACTGCCTATGTTTGTTGGCTTGGCGCTGGTTCTAGGATTGCTGGCCCATTCTGTTACGCAGGTTTTGCGCCGCGTGTGATGATGTTCCCTACTTGTTCTACATTAACAGTTGGAGAATCCTAACCAGCAAACTATGTCTAAACTGTTAATAGGGGCATGAGATGGCTGAGCTAAAGAATATCGAAGTACGCGGCGCGCGTGAAAACAACCTAAAATCCATCGACGTGGACATCCCACGCGATCAGTTGGTGGTCATTACGGGCCTGTCCGGGTCTGGAAAATCATCGCTCGCATTTGACACTATCTACGCTGAAGGTCAGCGTCGCTATGTTGAATCTCTCAGCGCATATGCCCGTCAATTCCTTGATATGATGCAGAAACCTGATGTGGATCACATCAGCGGTCTAAGCCCTGCAATCTCAATCGAGCAAAAAACAACATCGAAAAACCCGCGTTCGACGGTGGGCACCGTCACCGAAATTTACGACTACATGCGCCTGTTATTTGCGCGTGTTGGGACGCCGTATTCTCCGGCCACGGGCAAGCCAATTGAGGCCCAGCAGGTCCAAGACATGGTCGACCGCACCATGAAGATGGAGGAGGGCACACGCGCCTACCTCTTGGCTCCGATCATCCGTGACCGCAAAGGCGAGTACCGCAAAGAGTTTACTGAGCTGCGCAAGCAAGGTTTTCAACGTGTCAAAGTCGACGGCGCGTTTTACGATCTGGACGAGCCGCCAACCCTTGATAAGAAATTCCGCCATGACATCGATGTGGTCGTTGACCGCATTGTTGTGCGCGAGGGGCTCGAAACACGTCTAGCGGACAGTCTGCGTACCGCGCTTGATCTGGCCGATGGCATTGCGATCATCGAAACAGCACCGGCCGAAGGCGATCCGGTCCGCAGCACGTTCTCAGAGAAATTTGCCTGTCCAGTCAGTGGCTTCACCATTCCTGAGATCGAGCCGCGCCTGTTTTCATTCAACGCGCCATTCGGGGCGTGCCCAACCTGCGACGGTTTAGGTAAAGAGCTGTTCTTTGATGAACGCCTCGTTGTGCCTGATGCCGATCTGCGGGTTTATGACGGTGCATTGGCCCCGTGGCGCAAAGGTAAATCACCGTACTTTTTGCAAACAATTGAATCCATTGCCAAGCATTATGAGTTTGATGCCAAGACGAAATGGAAAGACCTTCCAGCCCACGTTCAGCAGGTCTTTTTGCACGGTTCTGGTGAGGAAGAACTTGAATTTCGCTATGACGAAGGAGGCCGCGTTTACAACGTAACCCGCGTCTTTGAAGGGGTCATTCCAAACATGGAACGTCGCTATCGCGAGACCGATAGCAACTGGATCCGTGAAGAGTTTGAGCGCTATCAAAATAACCGCCCGTGCGGCATGTGCGAGGGCTATCGCCTGCGTCCAGAAGCGCTGGCTGTAAAGATCGCTGACATCCATGCGGGCCAAGTTGTACAGATGTCGATCCGCGAAGCCTTCGCGTGGTGCGACACAGTTCCAGAGCGTTTGACAAAGCAAAACAACGAGATTGCAAAAGCGATTTTAAAGGAAATCCGTGAACGCCTAGGATTCTTGAATAACGTTGGATTAGAATACCTTACGTTGTCACGATCAAGTGGAACTTTAAGTGGGGGAGAGAGCCAACGCATCCGTTTGGCCAGCCAAATCGGTTCTGGCCTGACAGGTGTTCTTTATGTTCTGGATGAACCTTCCATCGGCCTACACCAGCGCGACAATGACCGCCTTTTGTTAACGCTTAAGAACCTGCGCGATCAGGGCAATACAGTTATCGTAGTCGAACATGATGAAGAGGCCATTCGCGAAGCTGACTATGTCTTCGACATTGGTCCGGGAGCCGGTGTTCACGGGGGCGAGGTCGTATCACACGGCACACCTGATCAGGTTGCCAATGACCCCAATTCACTGACCGGTCAGTACCTCACAGGCAAACGTTCCATTGAGGTTCCAGCAAAGCGGCGCAAGGGCAAGAAGAAGTCGTTGAAAGTGGTCAAAGCCACGGGCAACAACCTCAAAAACATCACCGTCGATTTCCCATTGGGACAGTTCGTTTGCGTCACCGGTGTGTCTGGCGGTGGTAAGTCTACGCTGACGATTGAGACATTGTTTAAGACAGCGTCTATGCGCCTGAATGGGGCCCGCCAAACGCCAGCCCCTTGCGAGACGATCAAGGGCCTTGAGTTGTTGGATAAGGTCATCGACATCGACCAACGCGCGATCGGGCGTACGCCGCGATCAAACCCTGCGACTTACACAGGGGCCTTTACTCCAATCCGTGATTGGTTCGCTGGCTTGCCAGAATCCAAAGCGCGCGGGTACAAGGCGGGCCGCTTTAGCTTTAACGTCAAAGGCGGGCGGTGTGAGGCTTGTCAGGGTGACGGTCTGATCAAGATCGAGATGCATTTCCTCCCTGACGTCTATGTTGAGTGCGAAACCTGTCAGGGCGCGCGGTATAACCGCGAGACACTGGAAATCCGCTTTAAGGGTAAAAGCATCGCTGACGTTTTGAATATGAACGTCGAAGATGCACAAACCTTCTTCCAAGCGGTGCCTTCAATCCGCGACAAGATGGATGCGCTGATGCGTGTTGGCTTGGGCTATATCAAGGTTGGCCAACAAGCCACGACCTTGTCAGGTGGGGAAGCCCAGCGGGTGAAACTTTCGAAGGAACTTAGCAAGCGTTCAACTGGGCGCACGTTGTATATCTTGGATGAGCCGACCACAGGTTTGCACTTTGAAGATGTGCGCAAGTTATTGGAAGTGCTGCATGAATTGGTGGATCAGGGGAATTCAGTCATCGTGATTGAACACAACCTTGATGTGATCAAAACGGCGGACCACATCATTGATATCGGGCCAGAGGGTGGTGATGGTGGAGGTATGGTTGTGGCGACGGGCACGCCCGAAAAAGTGGCGGACGTCGCCGAAAGCTACACAGGTCATTACCTCAAGAGCATGCTAACACCCAAAGAAGGGGCTGCCAAATAATTAGGCAGCCATTGCCGCCAACAACGGGAGTGCTTCGCGTCCTTTGATAAGGGGACGCGCGGCACCACCGTAGTTGCCAAGGTCTTCGCGCAAGGCTGGGAACAAGTTTAGGATTTCTTTCTGAGTGTCGTGATTAAACCCTGCCATTGTCTGATCGCCGGGCAAATAGCTTTCACAAGCCACACCATTTGCTGTGATCACCTGATGGCGATCAAATAGCATGTGATGGTATGTGACTTGCTCTAACTCATAATCATTGATGACGGTGAAATTATTGATCAAGTCTTTGGCTTTCACCAACACCTCTGGTTCGCCAAACAACAACTCTGCCCAGCATCCCTCTAGCATGATGCGGTGTTGCGGGGAGACGATCAAATCAGATGTTGCGCCAAACGAATCCTTTTTGACACGGATCGGACGTTGGTTGCCTTCGGTAGAAACCGTGCTGTTGCCGATCCATCGAACCATTTGTGGGCCGTCATCGCGGGTATTAACATACATCCCAGCGGTAATATTCTCGATCAGCATGGGGCCTTCGGCCGTTTCAATCGTTGTGCCTGAGGCAAAGCATGGAATTTGAACAACTTCTACCAGCGCACTGTCTGTAATGCCCGCCGCATCCTCAATTGAATAGTTGAAGTACACAGTTTCAAGGTCGGCATCGCCCTGAATTTGGAACGTACCGTCTGGGAGCAGTGTAATGATTTGGCCAGTCGTCAACGTGATCGAATTGTTCGCGGGGTCAGAAGCCACGACAGCCTGACCATTGATGTGTGTCACCGTCAATGCGCCACCGGTTGAGCTGTCATTGTCCAAAACATCAAGAATCTTGGTATCGTTTTCGCCAAAGATGATGGTGTCATCTTGGGCAATGATGGTCGACTGAACTGACCCCCCTGCGATCAAAAGATTGGTATCATAGCCGCTGTCGCCAACATCCGCGACGCCAATTTTTAAGGTATTGATAGCGCCTGGGGTTATTGGTGCAGTGAAAGTAAGTGTGACAGTAAAGCCGTCCATTTCCGTATTAAATTGGTCAGCCAAGTTATCATTAAAAATGTTTTGAGTTTCGCCATTATTGATATTGCTGATGGACGCCGTGCCGTCGGCAACACTGACCGTCGCGAGAGTGCCATTGACCCAAACGCCAATGACGTCGTTATATGCTGTGTTCACAAAGTCGGGGTACTCTTCGGAGCTTAGCACAAAATCAAGGGTTAGCGTATCGCCAGTAGGCGTAAAGGTCATCTCAAGGAATGCCGCGTCAAAGGATGAACCCGTTGCGAGTGCATTAAAATCCGCGTCGCCGTCAATCCCACCAACCGTATTAGTGGAGGTTCCGCCAGATTGGTTGGTATTTGAGGTGCCGTCGTTGTTTGTAAAATCGACTACGTTGCCTGTCGAAAGGATAACGCCCGTATCACCGGGTGTTGCGAATGGGGAAACGGTGTCGCCATTGGAATATGTACCACTCGACGCCGCGTCGCCGCTGTAGGTCGCGGTATTGACGACCATGCCGCTGCCGAAAATCTCATTCGCCATATCAAGTGCCGTCGCACTTGTATTGATTGGCAGCTCTGTTGCTGTCGCCATTTTTCCCTCGTCCTCATTACGCGGAGCTGATCCGTCTTGAGGCAGGTATGCAGGGAAAGTTTGTCATTCGATTGTAGCGAATAAGGAAATAATGGGTTCACAAAAAAGAAACGCTAACCAAACACGTATTTTCGCTTCTTAAGATTAATTGCTTTATATCAATAATTTATCGTGGTTTTATATTGCTCCCACAGCCGAAAAAATTGATCGTCCGAGAAGCAATAACGCAATTCAAACACATTTAGGTCATGGCTTTTCCCTGACTACACCTTACGGTTGCGTTGCTCGAACCGTGGTAACATGGCGCTGAAATCTTTGCCCAATCCGCCTTCGTCCTCAACGAACTTCTTATATAACGCGTGGGCCAATTCACCCATTGGTGTGTCCGCATTCACCGCACTGGCGGCCTGCTGGCTTAACCCAAGGTCCTTCAACATCAACTCAGCTGCAAATCCCGGTGCGTAATCATTGTCTGCGGGGCTGGTCGGGCCAACGCCTGGGGCAGGGCAGTAGGCGTTCATCGACCATGAGTATCCAGAAGATGTGCTGACGACGTCAAACATCTTTTGACGATCAAGGCCCAGCTTATCGGCCAAGGCAAAGGCCTCACAGGTCGCTATCATCGTCGCACCCAAAACCATGTTGTTGCAAATCTTGGCCGCTTGGCCAGCACCTGACGCGCCGCAATGCACCGCCTTTTGCCCCATGATCTCAAACAACGGGGACACGGTGGCAAAGGCCGCCTCAGATCCACCCGCCATGAATGTCAGCGTTCCACCCGCCGCGCCACCGATACCACCCGACACAGGCGCATCTGCAGCCAATAGGCCGGCTGCTTGGGCATCCGCTGCCACCGCGCTGGCGCTTTCAACGTCAACGGTGGAACAATCCAATAAGGTCGCACCTGATTTCATCGCGGGGATCACTTCGGCCGCAACACTGCGCAGGATCGCACCGTTAGGGAGCATCGTGATAACAACATCTGCATCTGCCGCCGCTTCAACAGAAGTGGCAGCGACAGCAACGCCCTCAGCCGTTGTGCCCGCCGGATCAAAGCCCGTCACGTTATGTCCCGAAGCAGCCAAGTTGGCAGCCATAGGTGCGCCCATGTTGCCCAGTCCGATAAAGCCGATGTTCATGCCGTGTCCTTCCGATGTGTTGGTCTGCAAGTCTAATGCGTTTTCGCCCAAAGGCAGCAACATCTTTGATACGGCCGTCGCAGGGACGGTGCCATCTGCGAATTGCCATTTGGGGCTGCGGTCTTTGTCGATAATCGCGGCGCGGATGCCCTCGATAAAGTCACCGTGCTCCATACTGCGCGCGGTAAAGCGGTATTCAAGGTCCAATGCTTTGGCCAGCGAGATGTTAGAGCCACGCAAACGGTTCAGGATTTCAAAGGTACAGGCCATAGAAAGCGGGCTGTTCCGGCGCAGTTGCTTTAACGTCTTTTGGGCAAACTCACTGTCGTCGTTTTCCAATGTGGTCAAAACATCCGACAGGCCAACGCCGCGGAAATGTTTGGTGATCTCAGGCATCTGTGACTGGATCGGCCCGATTTCGGCAGGGGTCTCAGCAACAAGGCATGCGGTGTCGCCCGTTGTTTCAAGCTGGGCAATCAACTCAGGCCATTTGCCCTCTGGGATATAGATATCGGCAAAACCAGCAAAAATCGCATCGGATGCATTCATGCGCGACGCTGTTGTGCCAAGGTATTCACCCAAACGCTCAGGGGCCAAGGCCAGCATCAAGGTACCGCCAACGTCAGGGACCAACCCAATGCCCACCTCGGGCATGGCGATCTGGCTGGTGTCACCGACAATGCGGTGTGATCCGTGACACCCAATCCCAACGCCGCCGCCCATGGTGAACCCCTGAAGGAAGGAAACAACAGGTTTTGGGTATTCAAATATCTTGGCGTTCAGACGGTATTCATCGGCCCAAAATTTCTGACCATAGGAGAAATCACCCGCCGTGCCTGTGGCATACATATCCGCGATGTCACCACCCGAACAAAAGGCGCGATCGCCCTCAGCGTCCATGACAACCAGCTTAACAGCAGGGTCTGCGCGCCATTCATCAAGGGCGGTCTCAATTGCCAGACACATCTCGTAGGTCATGGCGTTCAACGCTTGTGGGCGTTGCAAAGTGATGCGACCTGCTTGGCCAATTATGCGGATTGAGATGTCAGTCATATGATTTAGCGGTTCTTCAACATGTCGCGGGCAACGATGACCCGCATGATTTCATTGGTGCCTTCAAGGATTTGGTGAACGCGCAGGTCGCGCACCAGCTTCTCGATGCCATAATCAGCCAGATAGCCGTAACCACCGTGTAGTTGTAGGCATTGATCCACAACCTTGCTGCCTACCTCGGTCACGAATTTCTTAGCCATAGCGCAGTGTTTGGTCGCGTCTGGCGCGCCTGTGTCCAATTTCCAAGCCGCTTGGCGTAGGAAAACACGGGCGGCTTGCAGCTCGATCTCCATATCCGCAAGGCGCCATTGCAACCCTTGGAATTGGTCGATGGATTTGCCAAAGGCTTTGCGCTCGCCCATGTAATCAAGGGTCGCGTTCAGGGCCGTTTGGGCAGCACCGAGCGAACAGGCAGAGATGTTCAATCGACCCCCGTCCAGGCCCATCATCGCGTACTTAAACCCTTTGCCCTCGTCACCGATCAGGTTCTGTGCGGCGACTTTGCAATCATCAAATTGAACCTGCGCTGTGGGTTGTGAACGCCAGCCCATTTTTTGCTCTAGCCCACCAAAGGACAGGCCATCTGATCCGTCTTCGACATAGACGGTGGACACACCCGCAGCGCCGTCTTCACCCGTGCGCACCATGCAGACATAGGCATCTGAATAGCCACCGCCCGAAATGAACGCTTTTGTGCCGTTCAGGGTATAGCCCTCGTTTGTGCGCTCTGCGCGGGTCTTAAGGGCAGCCGCGTCTGATCCTGATCCGGGTTCTGTCAGGCAATAGCTTAGGACTGTGTTCATCGCCAAAACGTCAGGCATCACACGTGCCTTCATCTCATCACTGCCAAAGCTGTCGATCATCTTGGCGCACATGTTGTGGATGGAGAGGAAGGCCGCAACCGAAGGGCAGGCCATGCTGAGGGCTTCAAAAACAAGGGTCGCATCAAGGCGGGAAAGACCCGTCCCGCCGCCGTCTTCAGAAACATAAAGACCACCAAAGCCAAGTTCGCCAATTTTTGGCCACAGGTCTTTGGGGATTGTTTCGGCAATTTCCCAATCACGTGCGTGGGGCGCGATGGCGTCTTGGCCAAAGGCATAGGCCATATCAAAAATTGCAGATTGTTCTTCGCTTAGGGCAAAATCCATGTCGATCCTCGCGTGCAGGTGGCTAGGTGAATTGAACGAATGTTAAATTCAAAGTATTTCACGAATATTTCAAAGCATGAGAGTTTGAGTCGGTCGTTTAGATGGCTGAGTGCCGCCACAATGGGCGACACTCAGTATTGTTTATTCCATCACTGGGATAGAAAATTCGCCGCCTTCTTTGATGCCTGACGGCCAGCGCGCTGTCACAGTTTTGGTGCGCGTGTAGAATTTGAACGCATCTGGACCGTGCTGGTTCAAATCGCCGAACACAGATTTCTTCCAACCGCCAAAGGTATGGTAGGCCAATGGCACAGGGATCGGCACGTTGATGCCGACCATGCCAACGTTGATGCGGTTTGCGAAATCACGGGCTGCGTCGCCGTCACGGGTAAAGATCGCTGTGCCGTTGCCGTATTCGTGGTCCATGGCAAGGCCGATGGCCTCTTCATAGGTCTGGGCACGTACACAGGTCAGGACAGGGCCAAAGATCTCGTGCTTGTAGATGTCCATTTCTTTGGTAGCGCGGTCAAACAAGTGTGGACCAACAAAGAACCCTTCCTCATAGCCTTGAAGCGAGAAATCGCGACCATCAACAACCAACTCAGCACCTTGATCGATACCGGTTTGAACCAACCGTTCGATGTTGGCTTTCGCTGCGGCAGCAACAACAGGGCCGTAATCCACGTCGTTGCCGGAGGTGTACGGTCCAACCTTTAGCTTTTCGATCCGTGGAACCAGCTTTTCGATCAAACGATCGGCTGTGTCGTCACCCACTGGAACCGCAACGGAAATCGCCATGCAGCGTTCGCCAGCAGCGCCGTAACCGGCACCAATCAAAGCGTCAGCGGCTTGATCCATGTCAGCGTCAGGCATGATAATCATGTGGTTTTTCGCGCCGCCAAAGCACTGAACGCGTTTGCCGTTCGCACAGCCAGTTGCGTAGATGTATTCTGCGATTGGGGTTGAGCCAACAAAGCCAACAGACTGGATCACATCGTGGTGCAAGATTGCGTCTACGGCTTCTTTGTCGCCGTTCACAACCTGAAGGATGCCTTTAGGCAGGCCAGCTTGTTCCATCAATTCAGCAAGCATCAATGGGACGGATGGATCACGTTCGGACGGTTTTAGAATAAACGCGTTGCCACATGCGATGGCAGGGGCAAACATCCACATCGGGATCATGGCGGGGAAGTTGAACGGGGTAATGCCGGCAGTCACACCCAAAGCTTGGCGCATGGAATACATGTCGATACCAGGGCCAGCAGAGTCAGTGTAGTCGCCTTTGAGCAACTCAGGGGCACCGATGCAATATTCAACCACCTCAAGGCCGCGCTGCACGTCACCTGCGGCGTCGGGCAGAGTTTTGCCGTGCTCGCGGGAAAGAGCCTCGGTCAGTTTGTCCATGTTGTCGTTAAGCAAGCCCACGAACTTCATCATCACGCGTGCGCGGCGTTGTGGGTTTGTTGCAGCCCATTTTGGCTGTGCAGCAGCAGCGAATTGTACCGCTTGGTCCATTTCAGCAGCAGATGCCAATGGGCACTTGGCCTGAACTTCGCCAGTGGCTGGGTTCATGACGTCTGCGAAACGGCCTGACGTACCTTTGACATGTGCGCCGTTGATGTAATGCGTGAGCTCTTGCATGTGGGAATCCCTTTGGTTGATTTAACGATAGCTTAGTCTTGCAAAAAATCATGCAACAGGGGAAAGATGTCAAAACAGCTTTGCATTTTTGTAGGTGTGAGGATGAGGCAATGAGTAGGGGCTTTGCCCCCGGCCTGCGGCCTCCCCCAGAGTTTATGGGGTAAAGTGAAGGTGGGCGAAAACTGGAGTGATGGGTCATGCAAGACAATTGGGATGATGTGCGTTTGTTTTTGGCGGTGGCGCGTGAGGGTGGGTTGTCTGCCGCTGGCAAGCAGTTGCGCCTTGATCCCGCGACGCTGGGGCGGCGCATGGCGCGCTTAGAGACGTCCTTGGGGACAGGATTGTTTGTGAAATCCCCCCAAGGCTATGCGCTGACTGTTGCGGGGGCTGAGTTGTTGAGCCGTGCAGAGGAGGCAGAGACTGCGATGCGCGTCGCCACCAGCAGCCTGCCGGTGCAAAGTGACAGTTTGACAGGTCAAATGCGTATCGGGGCCCCTGATGGTTGTGCGAACTATATCTTGCCGCAGGTCTGTGCGGCTTTGGCGGTTGAGCATCCGGAGTTGGATATTCAGATCGTGGCCTTGCCGCGTGTTTTCAATCTGTCACGCCGTGAGGCGGATTTGGCGATTGGAGTAAGTGCCCCAACAGCTGGGCGTTTGACGGTTCAGAAGATCACGGATTATCGCCTGCATTTGGCAGCATCTGAGGCGTATTTGAAAGGGGCGGGCGAGATATCGGAAAAGGGCGCGCTGCGCGATCACCGGATTGTGGGATATATTCCAGACATGATCTTTGACCGTGAATTGGATTACTTGACTGATATCGGGGCAGGGCGCGTGCCGCTTGCGTCCAACTCTGTTTCTGTGCAGTTGCACCTATTGCGCCGTGGCGGTGGCGTGGGCGTGGTGCACGATTTTGCGATGCCCTTTGCGCCTGAGTTGCGATTTGTGCTGCAAAACGAGATTGCCCTGACGCGTAGCTTCTACATGATCCGTCACGAGGATGATCGCCAGAATGCAAAGCTGGCACGGTTTGCTCAAGCTCTGTCTGACGGGGTACGCAAGGAGGTTTTTCGCCTCGAAGCAGGAATCTTGACTTAGACAACTTTTGCGGCAACCCTATAATTATTCATTACATATTTTAGGAGAGTATCTATGCTGGTATATCAAATTCTAAAGTCAAAATCTGACGGCGCAGTTGTCACTGTGAAATCAGGGTCTTTGGTCTCAGAAGCGGCAAAAATACTTTCGGACCGTAAGATTGGTACTGTCGTCATTTCTCAGACTGGTAAAGACGCAAAGGGCATTTTGTCCGAACGTGATATCGTGCGCGCAATTGCCAATAGTGGTGCCAGCTGTCTGATGGATAAAGTTGATACCTATATGACCTCTAAACTTGTGACCTGTTCGCGTGATGAAAGCGCAGACAACGTTTTGAAGATGATGACAGAGGGCCGTTTTCGCCACATGCCTGTGGTAGAAGCGGGGGATATGGTTGGTTTGATTACGATTGGTGACGTTGTAAAAGCGCGCCTAAGTGAATTGGCGATGGAGAAAGATGCGCTTGAGGGCATGATCATGGGCCACTAGGCTTTTTGTTGGTCTGTTGACGCTAACACCTGCTTGCAATCTTTGGCACAAAATGATTGCTTGCGCGCAACTTAATTATGCGACGGAGCGTGGCCATGCGCGTAGGACTATACCCAGGAACCTTTGACCCGATAACTCTGGGTCACGTTGATATTATACGCCGCGCCAGCATGCTGGTGGACCGCTTGGTCATTGGTGTTGCGATTAACCGCGACAAGGGTCCGTTGTTTACCCTTGAGGAACGCGTGGCGATGATTGAAGCCGAGTGCGCCAAGCTGTCAGAACAGACAGGCACAGAGATCGTCGCACACCCCTTTGAGAACCTTTTGATCGATTGCGCCCATGATGTTGGGGCAACTATGATCATTCGCGGCCTTCGCGCTGTAGCAGATTTTGAGTATGAATATCAGATGGTTGGCATGAACCGTGTGCTGGATGATAGTGTTGAAACCGTCTTCTTGATGGCCGAGGCCAAGCATCAAGCAATCGCATCCAAACTGGTAAAAGAGATTGCCCGTCTTGATGGCGACGTCAGCAAGTTTGTAACACCGTTGGTGAACCAAAAGCTGAAAGAACGCTTGGGCTGATCTTTACCAATTCGGACTATTTACCAATAAAAAAGGTGCGCCCGAAAGCGCACCTTTTTCTTTGTCTCACAGGTTGGCTTTGCCTTAAGCGAAGCTGCCCATCTTAACGGCTGTGTCCAACATGCGGTTCGAGAAACCCCACTCGTTGTCATACCACGTCAAGATGCGCACCATGTTGCCATCCAGAACCTTAGTTTGGTCGTTGTGGAACGTGGAGGATGCAGGATCGTGGTTGAAGTCTGTGCTGACCATTGGAAGGTCAGTGTAGGCGAGAACACCGTTCAACGGGCCATCAGCTGCTGCGCGGATAGCTGCATTCACTTCTTCAACGGTCGTGTCGCGTGACGCTTCAAACGTCAGATCCACACAAGATACGTTTGGTGTTGGAACGCGGATCGCAACGCCGTCCAATTTGCCGTTCAATTCAGGCAATACAAGGCCAACAGCCTTGGCAGCACCAGTTGATGTTGGGATCATGGACAATGCCGCAGCGCGACCGCGATATAGATCTTTGTGCATCGTATCTAACGTTGGCTGGTCGCCTGTATAGCTGTGGATTGTGGTCATAAAGCCTTTGTTGATGCCGATGGCATCGTTCAAGACCTTAGCAACAGGGGACAGGCAGTTGGTTGTGCAGGACGCGTTGGAAACAACGTAGTCGTCTGCAGTCAATGTGTCGTGGTTTACGCCGTAAACGATTGTTTTGTCTGCGTCTTTGCCTGGTGCAGAAATCAAAACGCGGGTTGAACCGTTATCAAGGTGAGCCTGACAGGCCTCTTTGGATGTGAAGATACCGGTGCATTCCATTACAACGTCAACATCAGACCATGGCAGGTCAGCTGGGTTGCGGATTGCAGTCACGCGCATTGGGCCACGGCCTGCGTCAATTGTATCTTCGGTTGTTGTTACGGTGCCTGGGAAACGGCCGTGGACGGAATCAAAACGCAACAGGTGTGCGTTTGTTTCAACGGGACCAAGGTCATTGATCGCCACAACTTTCAAATCTGTGCGACCTGATTCAAGCAGTGCGCGCAATACGTTACGGCCAATACGGCCAAATCCGTTGATTGCAATTTTAGTGGTCATGTGCGGGTTCCTT
>DLQI01000123.1:32124-38527 GCA_002478745.1 Rhodobacteraceae bacterium UBA7436
TGTCAACCGCGAAACCTCACCAGCGCTTAGCGCCAGAAAGCCAGCCATTCTGTGAATTCAGCCAGTTTTTTCGCTAAAAAGATAAGGTAGGCGGTGTCGAACATAAAAAAATCGACACACAGACCGATCACGATAATCAGACCAAGAACGAGTGCGATTGGGTTTGTCATGGGATCAGGCCTAAAACAACGAAAGGGTAAGGCTGATATGCCAGCCTTACCCCAATCTCGCAAGTGTAGCGTTGTTAAGCGCGTGGCTTAATCTAACTGGCCCATCGCAACAGCCACATCGGCCATGCGCACAGAGAACGCCCATTCATTGTCATACCACGCCAGCACACGCACCATGCGGCCACCCACGACCTTGGTCTGGTCAGGGGCAAAGATAGAGCTGTGCTCGGTGTGGTTAAAATCGATCGATACCTTTTCTTCATCGTCATAGGCCAAGACACGGCCCATCGGACCCGCGGCGGCTTTGGCGACAGCGGCGTTCACTTCTTCGACTGTTACGTCGCGCTTGGCGTAAAACGTCAGGTCGACAGCCGAAACATTGGGGGTAGGGACCCGCATCGCAGAGCCGTCCAATTTGCCCTTAAGCTGCGGGAGCACTTCACCCAGGGCCTTGGCAGCACCTGTGGATGTTGGGATCATCGCCATAGCCGCAGCGCGGGCGCGGTACAGATCGTCGTGGCGGCGATCTAGGGTGGGTTGGTCGCCTGTATAGCTGTGAATCGTGGTCATGATGCCAGACTCAATGCCGAATGCTGCATCCAACACCTTCGCCAGCGGCGCAAGGCAGTTGGTGGTGCAAGATCCGTTTGAGATCATCGTGTCATTGGCTGCCATCAACTCGTCGTTGACGCCAAATACCACTGTCTTGTCGACGTTTTTACCGGGGGCAGACAACAGCACACGTTTCGCGCCGCGCTCGATGTGCTTTTTGGCTTTGTGCCCGTCGTTAAAATTGCCGGTGCATTCCAGCACAACATCGCAACCCGACCAATCCAGCTCGTCCATATTGTAGGTCGAAAACATCTCGATCTCGCCGCGCCCCAAATCAAGGGTGCGATTGCCAACGGTGATGTCCTGAGGATAACGGCCATGGACAGAGTCATATTTGATCAGATGCGCAGCAGTGGCCAAAGGCCCCGTCGCATTGACCTTAACAACTTCAATATCGTTGCGCAGCGATTGCGAGATATGAGACAGAGTACAGCGCCCGATGCGGCCAAACCCGTTGATGCCTACTTTTACCGTCATTTTAGAATCCTCGAAATACCCAATTTCTAAGATGTTCTTAGGGGGCTGGGTTTGATCAAGAAAGGGTTAAATAAGGCAAAATCAAACTGTTAGCGGCAACGGTAGCGCAAACATTGATGATGGCGCTAACAAAAGTAGAGGTACTTGTGCAAAAATTTGCATTGGGTGGGAAAAGCTAAAGATGGAGATGGGGTTGGCCGTGGTGAGCAACCGACGTGCTGGCCGTATGCCCAGTTCTGAACATGCGGGTGCAACAACTCAAGCCACATTCAGATGAAGTCATTCGCTGACGATGTTTTTTAGGATGTACCAAATGATTTTGAACGGCAGTAGGAATGGGAAAAGTAGCAGTTTGATAAGCCCAATAGCCAATTGATACCCTAATGGCCGCTCAGTTTTGACAGGAGAATCGAACTCAATGGAAACTTGAGCATTTCGATCCCCCTCTTCAAAGTTGGCGATGTGGACCTTTGTTTTGGACCGTTTTTTAAACATCGCCCACATAAACTTTAATCTCGGAAACTGCCGTCTGCGCGACGTTGGTGTTGCGACATCAGGTGTTTACACTGAGGGCATCTTCTTTGGAAAAGCCCAATGTTCCAGAATGTTAGCAAACGCCAAGCCAACCGTGGCAGGCCAAAAAGTAGACTTTTGATTGGGGATTCTGTGCAAAGTTTACAATCACGACACGACATATAACTTCCTTCTTTTATCTTCTTGTAATATTTTTTGCCAAATCAGTTAGCGACTTGTCTCGCACTACTCTGATGAGCAACATCTTGAAATTCTCAAATAAAACAGATCTCTAGTCGACGTATCTTTGGATTACCGGCGGTATCATCTGCTTGCTGATCTGAATGTGCAGGCGTTGGACCTGCACAGTTAGCCAACGAGCGTCTCAAAGCGCTTAGCATTTGATGCGCAGGTTCAAATATCCATCGTTGTAGGTCATCATTTTTCCATCTTCCGTAATCGACATCAAAACGCGACCCCCGTCGACGTTTTCACCTTCAGATACACATTTACGGTCATAAAGGACTGTGTTTTTCATCCCTCGAATGGGCGTCGGATTTAACAATTCGCATGAAGATTCATAACGGTACGAAACATTGCCAGAGATACTCTGACGGGTATCGCTCAAGCCTCCGTCGGCGCAATATGCCTTTTCTAAGTCCCAATTCCCGTCAAAGGGGCCCGCGGCAGAAGCCGTTGAAATGAGAAGCGATAGGGTAACAGTAGCAAAGATGCGCATTTTGGGATCCTTTGGGTATTGAGCGTTAACAAGTTACAACCTGAGGAATTCGACTTATTTGGTCACATCTGGCATCCATAGCCACCTGGCACAGGCTGATCCTGACGAGGGAAGCCAAAGCTGCGGTTTGGAAACTCGACAACGAAACCTCCATTTGCCCAAGCCCAAGTACCATTTTCATCATCCGAAGAAAAAGCAGCGCAATCATTTCTCATGATCAATCTGACGGAAGAACCTTCAAGAATGGCAAAATCCCGCTCGACGTGATAGGTATAATCTCGGCCATTCGAGTCGAAGTAATATGCAAATTTCACCGAGCTTGGGGGCATTGTTGGCCCGGGATCCTCCGTTAATACTGGCGCTGGATCCTGCGCTATTCCACCTTCATCAGACATGCAGCCCGAGAGGGTCAACGTTGCGATTATTGCGGATGTCCAAATTGACTTCATAGAAAACTCTTACTTTAGCGTTTCGATAAACTTGAAAAATGACTCAGCTTTGAGAATTCACAAGGCAAGGGTGCTGTCTGTTTTTCAACTTTAGGGGGGTAAGCTCGAGTATCTAAACCTAAACAAACAGTTAACCGTCCCGCTCAAACGTTAACGCGCGCCGATCCTGAACAAGATGTTAACGCACCCCAAGCCTCTAAAATGTACAAATCACGCCCTGATCTGTACATTTTACCTTTAACCCCCACATTCCAGACATAAAAAGGGCGGATGTATTGTACATAACACCCGCCCTTTTGTACATTTCAGCCGTTCAGCAGCGCCGAACGGTGCGTTAACGCCTTACAGAAGCGCCTTGGCTTTTGCCGCAACGTTGGCCGCTGTGATGCCGAATTGTTCGAACAATTCACCCGCTGGTGCAGAGGCACCAAAGCTGTCCATGCCAACAAAATCAGCCTTGTTAGATTTGCCACGTTCGCCCAGCAACCACTGGTCCCAACCTTGGCGTACAGCCGCTTCAACACCCACACGAACTGGGCCGCCCGGAAGCACGCGTTTGCGGTAGCTTTCGACTTGCTGTGCGAACAATTCCATACATGGCATGGACACAACGCGTGTGCCGATCCCTTCCGCTTGTAGGATGTCACGTGCCGCCAATGCGATCTCAACTTCTGACCCTGAGGCCATCAAGATAACCTGACGTTTGCCCTCTGCATCCGCCAAAACATAAGCGCCTTGTGCGGTCAGGTTTTTGGTTTTGTGCTCGGTGCGAACCGTTGGCAAACCTTGGCGTGTTAGGGACAAGACAGAAGGGGTCTCTTTGGTGGTCAGTGCGATTTCCCATGCCTCTGCCGTCTCTACAGTGTCCGCAGGGCGGAACACGTAAGTGTTTGGCGTTGCACGTGAAATTGCAAGGTGCTCAACAGGTTGGTGTGTTGGGCCATCTTCGCCAAGGCCGATGCTGTCGTGCGTCATAACGAAAACCGTTGGGATTTTCATCAGGGCCGCAAGGCGCATTGCAGGGCGTGCATAGTCGGTGAAGCACATGAACGTTCCGCCGTACGGACGCACACCGCCGTGCAGCGCCATGCCGTTCATCGCAGATGACATGCCATGCTCACGGATGCCCCAGTAGACGTAGCGACCCGCGCGTGTATCTAGATCGAAAACACCCATGTCAGATGTCTTGGTGTTGTTAGATCCGGTAAGGTCGGCAGAGCCGCCCACAGTCTCTGGCATAATTGGGTTCAAGACCTGAAGCACCTTCTCAGAAGAGGCGCGTGTTGCCATCTTGGGTGCTGTTTCAGACGCTTCTTTTTTGAACGCCTTTACGGCGGCGCTTAGCTTCTTTGGAGCGTCCAAAGCATAGGCGCGTTTGAACTGTTCTTGTTTACCGTTTGGAAGGGTCGCAAAACGCTCTTCCCACTCAAGACGCGCAGCTTTCCCTTTGGTTCCAATGGCTTCCCATGCAGACTTAGTTTCTGCAGGAACTTCAAATGGACCTGTTGTCCAACCATAGGCGGCTTTGGCTGCTGCCATTTGCTCTGGATCGGTCAATGCGCCGTGGCCCTTGGATGTGTCTTGTGCTGCGTGCCCCAAAGCGATGTGGGTCTTGCAAGCGATCATTGTTGGCTTGTTACCCTTCTTCGCCTGGGCCAACGCCTCATCAATGGCAGCCGGATCGTGGCCGTCGATTTCCAAAACAGCCCAACCTGCTGATTTGAAACGCTGAACTTGGTCCGTGCGGTCTGACAATTCAACAGTGCCATCGATGGTGATGTTGTTGTTGTCCCACATGACGATAAGCTTAGACAATGCATGGCGGCCAGCAAGTGTGATCGCCTCTTGGCTTACACCTTCCATCAAGCAGCCGTCGCCGGCCATGACGTATGTGTAGTGATCCACAGCTTTTTTGCCGTAAGTGGCGCGTTGGATTTCTTCGGCCATTGCGAAACCTACTGAGTTTGCAATGCCTTGGCCTAGTGGGCCTGTTGTAGTTTCGATACCAGTTGCATGACCGTACTCGGGGTGACCTGCAGTGATCGCGCCCCATTGGCGGAAGTTTTTGATCTGCTCCAAAGTCATGTCTTCATAGCCTGTTAAATGAAGCAGGGAATACAACAACATTGAGCCGTGGCCGGCAGATAGAATGAAGCGATCGCGATCTGGCCAATTCGGGGCAGATGCATCAAATTTCAGGTGCTTTTCAAAAAGGACAGTCGCAACGTCTGCCATACCGATTGGCATACCAGAGTGGCCAGAGTTGGCAGCTGCAACAGCGTCTAATGTCAGCGCGCGGATGGCGGCTGATTTGGACCAATGATCGGGGTTGGCGGTGCGTAGGGCAGTCAAATCCACGTGGTATCATCCTTTGAAAAATGTCGAAGTTAAAGCTGCATAACAGCCAAGACGCAAAGATCAAGTCGAGGATATCCGCTTCGTGCAAAACTTGCATGAGCTTGCGGCAACAAATCCCTGATACCAAGGGGGCGCATTTTCTTGAGGCTTTAGATAGTCTGTTTGAAATAAGCGATTAATTTCGATTCGATTGTGGCTCGATTATTCTCTTTATTCGGATATAGTTGTTAAAAATGAGCAATCGGCAGATACTAAAAACGAGGGCAACGCATGAGCGATATTGACGAACTTCAGCGACGGATTACCGCGGCAATGGACCGTGTGGCCGCTGGCTTGGACCAATTGGGAGCCAACAGCGGTGGCGATTCAGCGGCCCTTGGGCAAGCGCTTGAAGAAGAAAAACTAGCCAATGCACAATTGGCTGAGCGCGTCCGTGTGCTGAACCAACGCCAAGAGGGTGAATTGGCTGCAGCGACACAGATGGCACAAGATGCCAAGGCGCGGATGGCCGAGTTGGACGCCGAAATTCAGCGTGTGCGTAAAGCCAACGATGGTCTGCGGGAATTGAACGATGCTTTGCGCGTGGCCAATGAGGCGGGTGTCGGTGAACCACATTTGATCAACAAGTCTATGATGGCTGAGCTGGAGGCGCTGCGCGCGGCCCGTTCTATTGATGTAGCGGAAACCACAGCGATCATAGAAGCGTTGACACCACTGATCAACGAAGCAGAGGGAGCAGCCTAATGCCAGAAATTACAATCGTCATCGGCGGACGCAATTTTGAAGTGGCCTGCCAAGCGGGTGAAGAACAATATTTACAAGCTGCAGCCAAGATGTTGGACGACGAAGCACAAGTTTTGTCAGACCAAGTTGGACGTATGCCAGAAGCGCGTATGTTGTTGATGGCGGGCCTCATGCTGGCGGATAAAACCGCAAGCTTTGAAGACAAGGTAAGCCTAATCCAAGGGACGTTGAATGAGCGTGAGGCGGAGTTGGAAGGTTTGCGTAACATGGCACCTCCACCGCCAGAGCGCGTCGAAGTGCCTGTGATCCCAGCAACTGTCACTGATACATTGGCAGAATTG
>DLQI01000123.1:38630-47379 GCA_002478745.1 Rhodobacteraceae bacterium UBA7436
TGCAGCGTCTTTGTCAAACGCCACGCCGTTTTCAGCAAACAAAGTGTCCAGTTCGCCGGACAATGTCATCTCAGTGATGATGTCACAGCCGCCGACGAATTCGCCTTTGACGTATAGCTGTGGGACAGTTGGCCAATCAGAAAACTCTTTGATGCCTTGGCGAATAGCTTCGTCAGCCAAAACGTTTACATCAGAGAACTCGACGCCCATGTAGTTCAGAACGCCAGCAACTTTGCTGGAGAAACCACATTGTGGCATCTCTTTGGTGCCCTTCATGTACAAAACAACGCTGTTATTGCTGATCTGAGTTTGGATTTGTGTTGCTGTATCAGTCATCGGATTATCCTTTGGATAGGGTATTAATCAAAACGTCGGCGCGCGGCCTTGGTCAATTACTCTGGAACTTTGGTGGTCAGCGCGAGGGCGTGTAGTTCGCCGTGCGAGCCATCCATTTTGCCTTTAAGTGCAGCATAAACAGCGCGTTGCTGTTGAACGCGGTTCTTACCTTTGAAGCTTTCGTCGATCACTTCGGCCGCATAGTGATTTCCGTCACCCGCAAGATCAGTGATGGTGATCGCAGCGTTTGGGAAAGTCTCGCGGATCAAGTCTTCGATGTCTTTGGCCTGCATTGGCATGGGCGGCACTCCGGCATGGGAAATTTATAATTGCCTGACAGATTTAGGGGGGCTTTGATGCAAGCGCAAGGACATGCATCTGATCTGCGACAACAAAGTGGATCAAAGCCTCTGGTCATTGTGGCGTTCTAGGGTGAATATCGCTGAAACGGAGGGTCCAAATGGACATGTTTGAAAATGCACCAGAGCAGGCTTTGGTATGGTACCGCGCCGGAAGAGGCGCGGCACTTGCGACTGTGATCCAAACATGGGGCAGTGCGCCGCGTCGAATTGGTGCTCAGCTCGCGATTGCAGGTGATGGCGAAATGCAGGGCTCGGTTTCGGGCGGCTGCGTTGAGGGTGCCGTGGTGGTTGAGGCGCTTGAGGCGTTGGAGCGGGGCGAGGCACGTGTTTTGGAATATGGTGTCAGCGATGGTGATGCCTTTGCTGTGGGGCTGGCCTGTGGGGGAACGATTAAGATTTTGGTTGAACCGATTGGCACGGTCTTGCCCGAAGAACTATTAGCCCGATTGGTAGAGGCGCGCACAACCCGAACTGGGATCGCTTATGTGGTTGATATCAAAAGTGGTACGCGCGGACTGACCGGTGATGGCTTCGTCGAGCGATTTGCCAAGGACCGCTCAGGTTTTGAAGAAGATGGTGAGAGGTTCGTAGCTATCCACAATCCGCCTTTGCGCTTGGCTATTGTTGGTGCGGTTCACATTGCCCAAGCATTGATGCCGATGGCACGTATTGCCGGTTTCGATCCGGTTGTGATCGATCCGCGTGGTGCGTTTGGCTCAGCTGCACGTTTTCCCGGCGAGACGATCCTTGAGGATTGGCCTGATGAGGCGCTTGCTGCGTACGGCGTTGATGCCCGCACTGCATTGGTGTTGCTAACGCATGATCCCAAACTGGATGATCCGGCATTGCATGTTGGGCTGCGATCAAAGTCTTTTTATATCGGGGCCTTGGGGTCTAAACGAACCCACGCAAAAAGAACCGAGCGCTTGTTAGCAGATGGTTTTGCACAAAAGGACATAGACCGTATTCATGGACCCATAGGGTTAGACATCGGCGCAGCGAGTCCGCAGGAAATTGCCGTCTCGATCTTGTCTGAGATGGTTCAAGTATTGCGTCAGCCAGTATGAAGTTTGGGTCGGTTCGAACATTTCAAGCTGTTGGGGCTGTGCTTGCCCATTCGCTTTATGTTCAGTCCGGCGCGAACGGTACCAGTTACCGGATTGCCAAGGGCACTGTTCTTACAGATGAACATACCAAAGACCTCTTAGCGGATCAGCAGACTGACATTGTTGTTGCGCGTCTTGAAGACGGGGACGTTGAGGAAAACGAGGCTGCAACACGATTGGCGGCCGCGGTTGGGCCAGATGCTGCGAAAATTGGGGTGCGAATTTCGGCTGCAGGAGCAGGGCGTGTCAATCTATATGCAATCGACGCAGGGGTTGTAGAAATTGATGAGGCGGCTGTAATGGCGCTGAACGCTGTTGATCCGATGATCACAATGGCAACGGTCCCACAGTTTCACCGCACTGATAGTAACGGTATGATCGCAACGATCAAGATTATTGCCTATTCGGTCCCACAATCGTCATTGTTACAGGCCGCAAACGTAGCTGCCAATGCCATTCGTATTGCAACACCGCAGTATCGAACCGCTACGTTGATCGAAACGCAGGTTGGTGATGAAATGCCCTCATTCAAGGGCCGCGACGCCATGCGTGGGCGGTTGGATCGTTTTGGTGTCGAGCTACTTGAACGAACGGTTGTGCCACATAATGAGGCGGCTATTACGACGGCTTTGTCCGAATCTGAAGGCGAGTTCGTCTTGTTGCTCACGGCCTCTGCAACCTCTGACCCTATGGATGTTGGCCCCCAAGCGTTGCGCCAAGCAGGCGGTGAAGTCACAGGTTTTGGAATGCCGGTTGATCCCGGAAACCTTTTGTTTTTTGGTCAGTTAGACGCAAAGCCAGTGATTGGGTTGCCTGGCTGCGCGCGGTCCCCTGCGTTAAATGGTGCGGATTGGGTTCTGGAACGACTGATATGTGGAATCTCTTTGTCTCAAGGGGACATTGCAGCGATGGGGGTGGGTGGTTTGCTTAAGGAAATCCCAACCAGACCCCAGCCCCGAGCAAGAGTTCAGCCAAGAACGTAGGGTCATTCCGCATGCCGTAAGGGAAGTTTTTTGTTCTCAAGTGGCCCGCACCATGCTTAACTCAATCCAATTACAACGAAACAACAGGGAGAGAGATATGGCACAGGTCACGATGACCGTGAATGGCAAAGCCGCGTCTGGCACAGTTGAGGGACGCACGCTTTTGTCTTCATTCTTGCGCGAGACGTTGGATTTGACCGGAACGCACGTTGGGTGCGACACCAGCCAATGTGGGGCATGCGTGGTTCACGTTGATGGGGTCGCTGTTAAATCCTGCACTATGCTTGCTGCCGAGGCTGATGGCGCAGATGTTGCGACGATTGAAGGCCAAGCGGCACCTGACGGCACGCTGAATACAATCCAACAAGCGTTTCAGGACCACCATGGTTTGCAATGTGGGTTCTGTACCCCGGGTATGGTGATGACGACGGCGGCTTTGTTGAAAGACAATCCCAAGCCATCAGAACAAGAAATTCGTGTGCATTTGGAAGGCAATATTTGCCGCTGCACGGGATACCACAACATCATCAAGGCAATCTATGCCGCGTCCGGACAGGATGTTGCTGCATTGGGTGCTGATTAACTTCGAACGAACGGGGAAGGGAGAGTTCCCCAACGTTTCAGTCCAAACATCATGGAAAGGCGGATGTCCCGCCTTTTGACCAAACATAAGCGCATGATTGACAACAGTTGATCTGCGATAGGGAGGAAAGACCATGCCAAAAGACGGTGAAATTAAAAGCGGAATTGGTGCCAGCAGTAAGCGGCGCGAAGACGTTCGGTTCCTGACAGGGAACGGCAATTATACAGATGACATCAATATTCGCGGACAGGCCTATGTGTTCTTCCTGCGCTCAGACGTTGCACACGGTACATTAAATTCTGTCGATACATCCGCCGCATCTGCGATGCCGGGTGTTGTTCAGATTTTTACTGGTGCTGATTTTGAAGCGGTTGGTGGTATTCCCTGTGGTTGGGAAGTTACGGACAAACACGGGCAACCGATGCAGGAACCAAAACATCCGGTTTTGGCCCACGGCAAAGTGCGCCACGTTGGTGAACCCATTGCGGCCGTTGTCGCCGACAGCCTAGAGCAAGCGCGCGATGCGGCGGAAGCTATCGAAGTCGACATTTCTGAGCTGCCTGCTGTGATCAACATGAAGGACGCCTTTAAAGAGGGCGCAACCAAGGTCCATGACGATCTTACATCCAATCTTTGCTATGATTGGGGATTTGTTGAGGAAAATAAGGGGGCGGTTGAAGAAGCATTCAAGAATGCTCATCACGTCACAACGTTAGAGTTGGTGAACAACCGTCTTGTTGCCAACCCAATGGAACCACGCGTTGCCATCGGTGATTACGCACGCAGTGATGAACAGCACACGCTTTATACCACATCACAAAACCCTCACGTCATTCGCCTGCTCATGGGTGCATTTGTTTTGGGTATTCCTGAGCATAAGCTACGTGTCGTTGCACCAGATGTTGGGGGCGGTTTCGGCACTAAAATCTTCCACTATCAGGAAGAGGCGTTTTGTACCTTCGCTGCCAAGGCCTGTAATCGCCCGGTGAAGTGGACCTCGTCGCGTTCAGAGGCATTCATGTCGGATGCGCATGGCCGTGATCACGTAACGACCATTCAGCTGGCGCTGGATAAAGACAATAACTTTACAGCCCTACGCACGGATACTTTGGCAAACATGGGTGCATATTTATCCACCTTCGCTTCATCAGTCCCAACATGGCTGCATGGCACATTGATGGCGGGCAATTATAAAACGCCGCTGATCTATGTTAACGTCAAAGCGATGTTTACCAACACGGTGCCTGTAGATGCGTATCGCGGGGCTGGACGCCCTGAAGCGACCTATCAAATCGAACGTGTTATCGACATGGCTGCGCGTGAGTTGGGCGCTGATCCAGTTGCATTACGTCGTCAAAACTATGTGACTGAATTCCCATATGCCACGCCTGTGGCTGTAGAATATGACACAGGTGATTATCACGCGACGATGGATAAACTGGAAGAGATCGCTGATTTCACTGGTTTTGAAGCACGCCGCAAAGAATCCGAGGCCAAAGGCAAATGGCGTGGACTGGGCATCAACAACTACATTGAGGCTTGTGGCATTGCGCCGTCGAACCTCGTTGGTCAGTTGGGTGCGCGTGCAGGTCTTTATGATGCCGCAACTGTGCGTGTGAACGCGACGGGTTCCATCTCTGTTATGGTCGGGGCGCACAGCCACGGGCAGGGGCATGAAACTGCATTCCCTCAGGTTGTTGCAGATATGATTGGTATTGATGAAAGTCAGATCGATATTGTCCACGGTGATACCTCTAAGATTCCATTCGGGATGGGCACCTACGGTTCGCGTTCTCTCGCGGTTTGTGGGTCTGCAATGGTACGCGCCACGGAAAAGATCATCGCGAAGGCCAAGAAAATCGCGGCGCATCTTCTGGAGGCGTCAGACACTGATATCGAGTTAAAGGACGGTATGTTCAGCGTTGCAGGCACGGACAAGTCTGTGGCTTGGGGCGATGTTACCTTGGCGGCTTACGTTCCACATAACTATCCTTTGGAGGAGATCGAACCCGGTTTGGAAGAAACGGCGTTCTATGATCCCTCAAACTTTACTTATCCTGCAGGCGCTTATGCCTGTGAAGTTGAAGTTGATCCGGATACTGGCAAAGTTACGATCGAACGGTTTGCCGCTGCGGATGATTTCGGCAACGTCATCAATCCGATGATCGTTTCTGGACAAGTACACGGTGGGATCGCCCAAGGGGTTGGTCAGGCTTTGCTTGAGGGTTGTTCGTATGATGAGGAAAGCGGCCAGTTGTTGACGGGGTCCTACATGGATTACGCGATGCCACGTGCCGATGATCTGCCGTTCTATTCGGTTGATCATTCTTGCCAAACGCCTTGCACACACAACCCATTGGGTGTGAAGGGATGCGGTGAGGCTGGTGCGATTGGATCGCCTCCATCGGTTGTGAATGCTGTGATTGATGCGCTGAATTCGGGCGGAAAGAAGGTGGCGCATATCGACATGCCACTGACGCCGGACCGCGTGTGGAATGCGATCAACAACGCTTGAATTTGAAGTTGGGGCACTGCCCCAGCTCTTGTGATATTTTTGGCCATTTAACCCAGTAATGGGCGGCCAACTGAAAGGACAAAAGATGTATAACTTTGAATTTGAGAAACCCAGCAGCATTGCCGATGCAGTTGCGGCATTGGGAGGCGACGAGGCACAGGCCTTGGGTGGGGGGCAAACCCTTATCCCAACTCTCAAACAACGCCTTGCTTCGCCAACAACATTGGTAAGTCTGTCTAACATTCCTGAGATGCAAGGCATTTGCACTGGCGATGACGGCGCACTGTGCATTGGTGGCGCAACGACACACGGCGCTGTCGCATCCGGCGCTGGTGCTTATCCTGGCCTAGCAGCGCTTGCTGGTCATATCGGTGATCCCGCAGTCCGCAATCGTGGGACAATCGGCGGCTCACTGGCCAACAACGATCCATCTGCATGTTACCCTGCGGCTGCGTTGGCATCAGGCGCCACTTTGGTCACCAACACGCGTGAAATCGCGTCGGATGACTATTTCGTCGGAATGTTTGAAACTGCGCTGGAAGAGGGTGAAATCGTCACCGAAGTGCGCTTTCCAATCCCCCAAGCGTCGCATTACGAGAAATTCGTCCAACCGGCATCGCGTTTCGCACTTGTTGGTGTGATGGTCGCAAAGTTCGCTGATGGCGTGCGCGTTGCGATTACGGGGGCATCTGAGGAGGGCGTGTTTCGTTGGGCTGAAGCTGAAACTGCATTGTCAGTTAACTTCTCACCAGATGCGTTAGATGGTCTGACATTGGATGCGGACAACATGATCGGTGATCTGCATGGCTCCAAAGAGTACCGCGCGCACCTATGTGGTGTGATTGCCAAACGGGCTGTTGCTAAGGCCGCTTGATTTAAGCTGAATTAAAAAAGGCCTCGTCGGATTATTTCCAGCGGGGCCTTTTATGTTCGATGAAGCGATTAGATCGAGCCGGCTTCGACCATAAAGTTTGAAGCGGTGCACATCGCAGCATCGTCTGACGCGAGGAACAGCACCATTCGCGCAACGTACACTGGATCAATAAGGTCAGGCAGGCATTGGCTTTGGCGATGGGCCTCTAAACCTTCGGGTGTTGCCCACAATTCCTTTTGACGATCCGTCATTATCCAGCCGGGGACGAGTGTATTGATGCGAATGCGGTGTTGCCCCAGATCGCGCGCCATTGTGCGGGTCAAACCATGAACCGCAGCCTTGGCCGTTGCATAGGCTGGAAAGCCGCCAACGGTTTCCCACCATGAGTTTGAGCCTAGATTGATGATTGATCCGCTCCCCATCTCAATCATCGCAGGTGCAACGGCCTGAATAGCGAAGAACATGTGGCGCAGGTTGGTGTCCATGCGCTCATCCCAATATTCGGGCGTAACGTCCTGCCAGTTGTGGCGGTCATCGCGGGCCGCGTTGTTGGCAAGGACACTGAAAGGGCCCATCTGATCGGCCAGTTTGGCAATTGCGGTCTGCATCTGAGGAATATTGCGTAAATCGCATATGGCATGCGGGGCACCTGTCGCCTCCGTTACAAGCGCAGAGTTCTCAACATCGCGATCAAGGAAGGCGACGTGGGCACCTTGGGCGGCAAATGCTTCAACTGTTATACGTCCAATACCGGATGCGCCCCCTGTGACGAGAACCGATTTGCCCTTGAGGCTGGGATAATTGGCGAATTGGGACATTGGGAACTCCGGTAAGTAGAAATGAAAAAGGCCGCACGACAAACGGTGCGGCCTTCTAAAAAGTCTTCGGTGAAACAGCTTAGCCCTTTGAAGGCAGCTGACCGATTAGCATGACCATTTGGCGGCCTTCCATTTTCGGGAAGTTTTCGACCTTGCCGTGCTCTTTGGTGTCTTCTGCAACGCGTTCTAGCAATTCGCGACCCAAGTTAAGGTGGGCCATCTCGCGACCACGGAAACGAAGGGTTACTTTTACTTTGTCGCCGTTTTCAAGAAACTTAAAAACGTTGCGCATTTTGACTTCGTAATCATTGGTGTCCGTATTCGGACGGAATTTGACTTCCTTGATTTCAATGATCTTTTGTTTCTTGCGTGCCTCAGACTCGCGTTTCTGGGTCTCGTACTTAAACTTGCCGAAATCCATGATCTTACAGACCGGTGGATTGGCGTTTGGCGAGATTTCTACCAGATCAAGACCGGCTTCGTCAGCCATCACCATAGCGCGGGATGGGGAAACAACACCTACGTTTTCGCCGTCAGCGCCAATGAGGCGGATTTCAGCATTGCGGATTTTTTCGTTGATGCGTGGGCCAGTGTCACGTTGTGGCGGCGCGTTATGAGGTCTGCGAGCGATGAGATTCGTCCTTTGGTTATTACATGTCTCTAATTGGGCAAAGTAAACATGGGCGTAGCCCTCCGCAAGACGCAAAATCAGCCGTACGGTGCCGAATCCAGGCGTTTTCCCCCTTGCACCTTTCCTTTTGGCCCCTCATTTGACTTCACACAAGGCGCAGTACCAATACCTGCGCAAGAATGTCTGAGGGGACAAAGTTATGAAAAATCTATTGTGGATCGTTGTTGCTGCCGTAATCGCGGGTGGTGGCTATATGCTATATTCGGGTTCCAGCCCAAAAGAATTGATGAACTCTGCTGCTGACGCGGTAAACGCACCAGAAGCATTGGAAGCTGCATCTGACGCTGTTGACGCTGCAAGTGACGCAACTGCAGCCGCAGCTGAAGAAGCCGCAGCGGTCGTTGCAGCCGCAAAGGAAGCAGCTGACGCAGCCGCTGCTAAAGTAGCTGAAGAAGCAGCTGCAGCTGCCGCGACTGAGGCTGCAGATGCTGCTGCTGCTAAAGCCGCTGAAGAAGCTGCCGCCGCAGCAGAGGCCGCAGAA
>DLQI01000123.1:47418-59024 GCA_002478745.1 Rhodobacteraceae bacterium UBA7436
GGTTGCTGAAGAAGCAGCCGCCGCTGCAACTGCTGCCGAAGAAGCTGCAGCAGCTGCCACAGCAGAAGCCGCTAAAGTTGCTGAAGAAACAGCAGCTGCCGCAGCAGAAACTGCTGAAGCAGCTGTAGATACAGCAACAGACACTGCATCAGCGGCAACTGACGTTGTTACTGACGCAGCAGCTGCAACAACCGAAGCCGCGACTGACACAGCTGCAGCAGCAGTTGAAACAGCAACTGATACCGCAACTGCGGCAACTGAAGCCGTGACAGACGCAGCAACAGCAACAACTGAAGCAGCAGCTGACATAGCAACAGACGCCGTTGCAGGTGCAACTGATACAGCAGCTGCAACAACAGAGGCTGCTTCTGGCGGCATGACTGATTTGCTGTCAGTTGATGGCTTCAACTTGGACAAAGTTTCCGAGATGATTGACGGTTCCGAAATCGGTGCGTTCCAAAAGACAGCGCTGAAAACAGCACTGGAAAAAGCCAAGGATAACCCTGAGGTTTTGCAAACAGTTTTGGACAAGATCAAAGAAGCCGCTGGCCTTTAATCTAACTTACATAAAATGACTGAAACCGCGCCCTTCATGGGCGCGGTTTTTTATTGTTCGATTGATTGCCGTTCATGAAAAGGGGCTTTGCCCCCGCGCCAAGCGGCGCTCCCCCAGAGTTTATTTGGCAAGATGAAGATAAGCTTCAACGTGGGAGGAGCCGGTCGTGGTTTAGCCTACGAAGGCTTTTTCGATAACGTAGTGTTTAGGGTCCGAATTTGCCCCTTCCTCAAGGCCAAATCCCTCTAGGATCACTTTGATGTCTTTGTTCAGCCCCATAGACCCACAAACCATCGCGCGGTCCGTATCGACGGAAATCTCGTCGATCCCTAGATCTTTGAACACCGTCCCATCTTCCAGCAGCGTCGTGATGCGGCCCATCTTTGGGCTCTCTTCACGGGTGGTGGTTGGGTAATAGCGGATCTTGGCAAGGTTTTCGGCACCGATCAATTCCTGCATCATCTCGTCGGCTTGCAGGTCTTCGATCAGTTTGCGGCTGTATTCCAGCTCTGCCACGTCGCGGCAGGTGTGGGTGATGATGACCTCGTCATAGTCCTCATATGTCTGTGGTTCACGCAGCAGGGATGCGAACGGCGCAAAGCCTGTGCCGGTTGCGAAGAACCAAATGCGTTTGCCCGGTAGTAATGCGTCATGCACCAATGTGCCCACAGGTTTCGGGCGCATGATGATTTCTTCGCCAACTTTGATGTGTTGCAGGCGCGATGTCAGTGGACCGTCTGGAACCTTGATAGAATAGAACTCCATCTCGTCGTCCCATGCAGGGGAGGCGATGGAATAGGCGCGCAGCAATGGTTTCTGTTTGCCCGTTTCAGGATGCGGTTCACCCATCAGCCCGATCATCACGAATTCGCCAGAACGAAAACGCAAAGACGCAGGACGCGTCACGCGGAATGAGAACAGGCGGTCCGTCCAATGGGTCACAGATGTGACAGTTTGGGCGTCTGGCAAGGTCGGGGCTTTGGTCGCGGATGCTGTGTTCACTGCTTTTTGCTCGGTCATAGCTGAAAATGTCACAAGGGAACCCTTGCGCCTTTTGATCTAGGGAATATGGGGATGTTTGGAAAGAGGGCAATCAGCCGCGCATGCGGTCTTGATAATCGTTGTCTTTCCAATCCGCACGGAACTTCCACTGCTCTTGGGGTTGGCGGGCTGCTAGGTCTTGATGGATTTCGACCTCATCAAAGCCTGTGCGGCGGGCCATTGCATATTGATCTGAGATCACATGACCATAGGCGCGCAGGCGGCCCGTATAGCCGGCCAAGCGCAACATGCGTGCGATGGTGAAGCCACGACCGTCTGCAAAGCTTGGAAAGTCGATGCGTACCATTTTTAGGGTTGGCGTGATTTCGATATCAGCAGGGTTGGTGTCAGCGGGCACATCAATGGAAACCACATCATTGGCAGCCTCGCCAAAAGGTGTGTAGCCTTGATCCCAAGTGTCGGCGGTAAAGCCTGTGTCAGTCACGAGAATAGTCATGTTTTCACTCCTGTACGCACCATTTTGCCGTCTGCAAAATGAATGCCGCATTCTTCTTTTTCTGTTTCGCGCCAGCGACCTGCACGTGGGTCTTCACCCTCTTTTACAGGGGTGGTGCAAGGGGCGCAGCCAATGGATGGATAGTCTTTTGCAACCAAAGGATGGCGCGGCAATTGCGTGGCGATCATGAAACGCTGGGTGTCTTGTGCGCTCCACAATGCCAGCGGGTTCACTTTGATCCGTGGTGTGTTGTCCTCGGCCTCGAACATACTCAGGCGAGCGCGTGTGCCCGACTGGTGGCGTTTGCGCCCTGTGATCCAGCCATCATATGAGGTTAAAGTCCTCTGCAATGGTGCGGTTTTGCGCAAAGAGCAGCAGGCGTTAGGATCGGTTTTATGCAGTGTTCCAGTTGGATCATGCACTTCCGCATCTTTGGCTTTGATGACTTGGACGTTCGTGAGGCCCAGTAGGTCAGCAACCTGAGTTTGGTACTCTAGCGTTTCGTCAAACAACATTTCGGTGTCGACAAACAACACCGGCGCGTGACGATCCACTTGGGCAACCAAGCGTAGCAACACAACAGAATCGGCGCCAAAACTAGAGACCATGGCCACCTTACCTATCTCGTCAAAGGCGGCCTTTATCACCTCAACGGCACCCGCATGAGCGAACCGCGCGTTCAAAAGCGCGGCACGACCATCGTTGCGGAATGCCTGATCAAATGTGCTACTATGCAGCATCGGCTTGGGCCTCTGGATAGAGCGCTGCTTTGAATGGTGCGAGGCCAAGGCGGCGGTAGGTTTCGATGAATTCCTCATCCTTGCCCGTGCGCAGATCAAGGTAGGCATCCACAACACGTTCAATCGCTGGAACAAGTTCCTCAGCGGCGAAACCACGACCCGCACGATCACCAACTTTGGCAGTCTCGGTGTGGTCGCCGCCAAGGGTAACTTGGTAGTTTTCCACGCCAGCGCGATCTAGGCCTAGGATGCCGATGTGGCCCACGTGGTGGTGTCCACAGGCGTTGATGCAGCCCGAGATTTTGATCTTGAGATTGCCGATTTCGTGCTCAAGTTTCAGATCATCAAAACGTGTGGCGATTTCCTGTGCTATTGGGATCGAACGTGCGGTCGCCAATGCGCAATAATCCATGCCAGGGCAGGCTATGATATCGCTGATCAACCCGATATTGGCGGTTGCAAGGTCTTGTTCTTTCAGTGCTGCGTGTAGCGCTGGAAGGTCAGATTTGTGAACGTGAGGAAGGATCACGTTTTGCTCGTGGCTAATGCGCAGCTCGTCATGGCCGAAGGTTTCAGCCAATTGAGCCATCAGGCGCATTTGATCTGACGTTGCATCGCCCGGTGTGTCGCCTTGTTTCTTGATGGAAATCGACACGATGGAATAGCCGTCAGCCTTGTGTGCAGACAGGTTCGTGTCGGCCCAAGAGCGGAAGATCGGATCGCTGTGATAGGCGTCTTTGAACACAGCCTCTGATTTCACAGTAAAGTCAGGCGCTGCAAAATGCGTTTTGTATTCAGCCAAGCGAACCTGATCGACGCCCGAGAAGCTGCCTTTGACGATCGCGAAACGCTCGTCCACAAGGCGGCGAATTTCTTCGATGCCGTGCTCGTGCACAGTGATCTTGATCCGTGCCTTATACTTGTTGTCACGACGACCGATTTGGTTCCAAACGGACACAACGCTTTCTAGGTATGGCAGCAGGTCTTCTTGGGGCAGGAAGTCAGTGATGACTTTGCCAATCATTGGCGTGCGCCCAAGGCCACCACCAACGATGACTTCAAAACCTGTTTCGCCGTCCTTTTCAACCATGCGCAACCCGATATCATGGGCGCGGGTCACAGCGCGGTCATTAGGGGAGCCCGTAATCGCGATCTTGAACTTGCGCGGCATGAATTGGAATTCAGGGTGATCGGTGGACCACTGGCGGATCAATTCGGCCACAGGACGTGGATCGGCGATCTCATCCGCAGATGCGCCAGCAAAGTGGTCAGCGGTCACATTGCGGATGGTGTTGCCCGATGTTTGGATCGCATGCATGCCCACTTCGGCCAAGGCATCCAGCATATCAGGCACATCGCGCAGCTCTGGCCAGTTGTATTGGATGTTCTGGCGTGTGGTGAAGTGGCCGTAACCCTTATCCCACTTGTCCGCGATGAACGCGAGTTGACGCATTTGGCCACCGTTCAAGGTGCCATAAGGAATGGCAACGCGCAGCATGTAGGCGTGCAATTGCAGATACAGACCGTTCATCAGGCGCAAAGGCTTGAACTCGTCCTCGGTCAGCGATCCGTCGATGCGACGCTCGACTTGATCGCGAAACTGGGCGTTGCGGGTTGCGATGAAGGATTTGTCGAAATCATTGTAGGTGTACATCTTATGCGACCTCTTGTTTGCCGTGGACGTAATTGGATGGGCCTTTTGCGCGAAATGCTTCGCGAAAATGCGTGGTTTGTGGGGCGGTGCCGTCAAGGGTCACATCTATCAGATAAACGCCAACAACATCAGCGATCTGTTGGCTGCCCTCGATCAGGCGCAGATCGGCGTGTGCCTCATCTGTCAGGATTTCGGCATCGGCCAAATCGCGGGTCCAGCCCGTGGTTGTTTGATAAATCACGTCGCCTTTGAGCAGATCATTGGCGGTGACGACTTTGGGGGTGAATGATTTAGACATTATGCAAATTCCCGTGAGATGACGGTTGAAGCGATTTCAGAGGCTGCGCGCGGCGCAAGACCATAGAAGGTAAGGGCGGGGCCGGTCATGTTTGCGTCCGCCAGATCGGCAGGCAAATGAGCTAGCGTTGTAGATAGGACGCGCTGATCAGGGCGTGATGCATTTTCGATCACAGTCACAGGTGTGGTTTTTTCCGCACCGTGCATGATTAAACGGCCTTGAACGAAGCGGGCTGATTTCTTGCCCATATAGATCGCGGCGACTTCATTCGGTTGGGCCAACGCGGCCCAGTCGTGATCTGCGAACCCCTGCATGTCGTGACCCGTCAAAAAGCGCACAGACGCGTTGCGGTGACGTTTGGTGAGGCTTTGACCGATGGACGCCACAGCAGCAGACGCTGCGGTGATACCAGGCACGATGTGCCAGCCGATCCCTGCCGCGGTCACAGCATCCAGTTCTTCATCAAGGCGTCCAAACACAGTGCTATCGCCAGATTTTAAGCGCACTACTTGGGCACCTGTCAGGCCATGCTCGACCAGAAGATCGTTGATGGTTTCCTGCGGGGTAGAAGGGCCAAAGCCCTCTTTACCCACATCGAGCATGATCGCCTCGCGGCGTGCCAGCTCTAAGATTTCAGGGCTGATCAGGCGGTCATAGATCACCACATCTGCCTCATCCAAGGCTTTTCGGGCCTTTAGGGTCAGCAACTCAGGATCGCCCGGACCAGCACCCACAAACGCGATGTGGCCCTCGCGCGCCTCGCGGTTCATGTGATCGCTAAGCAGCGCATCAAGCGCGGGCTGAACCGCATCAACGCCATCGGCAATCGCCGCGGGTCCGGCGTTAAAGTAATAATCGCGCCAGAAATCGCGGCGGGCACGGCCAAATGGCAACTTGTAAGACATTTTACGGAATGTTTTGCCGATACGGGCGAGGGTGCCTAGCGTGCTCGGCAGTTTCTCTTCCAGATCAGCTTTGATTGCGCGGGCCAATACGGGGGCTGCGCCCTCTGTGCCGATGGCGATGACCACAGGATCGCGGTCCACAATGGCAGGTGTGATGAATTGGCTGTCTTCAAGGTTGTCGACCACATTCACCAATGCGCCGTCGGCGTTGGCGATGGCAGCTGTGCGTTTGTCTTCAACCGCGTCTTCGTCGGCCGCATAGAAGATGACAGCGCACATTGTGTCGCCCGGTTCCATCGAACGGCTTATCAAGGTCAGTTTGCCAGCCTCGGCCCAGTTTTTAATTTCTGGTGCAGCATCGGGCGCAAAGACGGTGATGTTAGCAGTGGTCTTAAGCAACAGGCGCAACTTGGCCAAGGCCGCGTCACCACCACCGGACAGCACAATGCGGCGTCCTGCGGTTGCTAGAAAGATTGGGAAATGATCCATATTGCTTTTCCTTTCTGCCTTTTCTTGGTTTAAATATAGGAAATTTTCCCGATAATACGCTACCCATTGACTTCGATAAGGATGATTGTTCTACATCGGTCAGTAAATAGAACGCATGTACGCATTTTAGGGAATGAAGCGAATGAACGTCCGAATTGACGATGTAGACCGGAAAATTATGAAAGAGATGCAGCGCGATGCGAGCCAGTCTTTGGACGAAATTGCCAAGGCTGTAGGCAGTTCTAAGACGCCGGTGTGGAATCGCATCCGTAAATTGCGCGAGGCAAAAGTGATCGGTCAGCAGACCGTTTTCCTAGATGCTGAGGCGTTGGGATTTGAGGCGTGTTTCTTCGTTTTGATCCGCACATCCGAGCACGAAGCCGATTGGCAGGCCAAGTTCCTTAAGGCGCTTAACGACCGCCCAGAGGTGCAGGAGGCACATCGGTTGGCAGGCGATATCGATTATATTCTGAAGGTGCGCGTTAAAAACGCACGTGCCTATGATGAGTTCTATCAGGCGCTGATTTCAGAGGTGCGCGTGTTCAATGTGACCGCGTTACTGTCGATGGAAGAGATTAAATCAACAACAATGCTGCCGCTTTAACGGCTGACTATCAACTGTTCCAATTTGTGGAAATGATAGCTGTCAGCATAAACAGGGGCCTGCGCCAGTTGAAGATTGGGGCAGGCTTCAAACAACATTTTTAGCCCAATTTGCATCTCAAGCCGTGCAAGCGGGGCACCGACGCAGAAATGCAAACCGCCGCCAAAGGCGAGGTGTGATTTGCTGTTTTTGCTTGGTACGAATTGGTCGGCACTTTCCCAAACCTCCTCGCAACGCCCTGCCGATCCTAGGATCAAGGCGACCTCGTCCCCCTTTTTCAACGGCACTCCACAGACCTCGATATCCTCATAGGCATAACGGGTAAACATGTGCAGGGGCGGATCATATCGCAGCAGTTCTTCGACGGTGTCTGCAATGTTGTCATCATTTAGCGCGCTGCTTGGTGTGTCATGTTCCAGCAGCGTTTTGACCGCATTGCCCATGCTGTGCACCGTGGCCTCGTGACCTGCGTTGAGAAGCAAGACGCATGTGCCGATCAACTCGTCTGTGCTTAGCTTTACACCGTCTTCTTCGGCGGCAATCAAGTTGGTGATCAGGTCATCACGCGGATCATCGCGCCGCGTTTCGATATAGGCGCGCAGGAAGGCGGAAAATTCGCTGGCGGCTGTGTTCGCTGCATCCTCAATCGCGCGACTGCGGTTGGCCTGATACATCGATACCATCGCGTTGGACCAGCGCAGCAGGTCGTCGCCGTGTTCCTCGGGTACTCCCAAAAGGCGGGCGATGACGCGGACCGGCAGCTGTGTGCAATAGGCGGGGATCAAGTCGAATTCGCCCACGGGAAAGCCCGCGATCAGGTCATTGCAAATCTCGAGCACATCATCATTCAAGTTGGCAATGCGGCGGGATGTAAAAGCACGCAGGACCAACCCACGCAGACGGCGATGCGTGTCGCCTTCTTTTTCCAACATCGAATGCTCTTCCACCGTATCAAAGGCTTGCAGGTGATCGGGGACTGGCTTGCGCAGCTCTGCTGGAATCTCACGCCCCAACCGTTTGTCGCGCAGCAGGGCGTGGACAGTGGCGTGATCAAAGGCGGCCAACATGCCATAGTCCTCCCAATAGGCGACAGGCGTGTCGCGGCGCGCTTTTTCATAGAACGCATAGGGGTCTTGGACAAAAGCGGGATCGGTCGGGGATTGATTGAGTATGTGCATGTTTGCACAAAAGCGCAGGGTCGCTGGTCAATGCAAGGGCTGCTTTGCTAAGAGAGGGTATGAAACACGATTTTCTCTATCGTTTGTCGCTGATTGTGGCGTTCCTTGTGCTGGTAAGCGTCGTTGCAACTGTTGTGTGGCGCTATGGCTATGTGCAAGCGCTCAATCAGACCTCTCGTCAGGCTGAGGCAGATTTGGCATTGGCCAGTGACAGGCTAACAGGCCAGTTACAGCGTTACCGTGAATTGGCAGTTCTGACTGCAGATCGCCCCGCATTTCTTAACGCAATTCAATCTGGAAGCGATGCGCGCACACGGGCCGTCCTGCTGGAAATTGCCGATAAAACAGCAGCGCTGGACGTTATGTTGGTGGACGGGCAGGGCCGTGTTGTTTCGGCTGCCCGCGGAACCGTTGGCGTCGATCTAAGCCACACGCCCTATGTACAGCGTGCGATGCAAGGCGCGCTTGGCAGATCGCATGGTGTGCGCCAGCCCTTTGATGAACGGGTCTATTACTACGCCGCGCCGATTGTGGATCAGGCGTCTGAGGTCTCCGGTGTTATTGTTGTCGCGGTGAATATTGCGGCGATTGAATGGGATTGGGTCGGGGGAAATCCTGCTGTCTTTTTCACAGATGTCTCTGGCGGTGTCTTTATTTCAAACCGATCGGACTTGGTGTTCTGGAACCGCCCTGTGGGGCAGGCAGGCCTGATCCCTCTAAGTGGAAAAGCGCCGCAATTTGAAAGCTATATCTTAGGCGGCCATGAGGTTTGGGACCTTGGCTGGGGACCATACCTGCCCGAAAATGCATTGCATCTATCGCGTGATTTGCCAGTGGTTGGATTGGTGGGCGAGGTGCTGGTTGATTTGCAACCAGCGCGTCGGTTTGCCGTGTTGCAGGCTGCTGCGGTCGCTGCGCTGTTCTTGGCCTTTGGCGCGTTCTTGTTTGTTGCAACTGAGCGGCGGCGCACATTATCACAAGCCAATGCCATGCTTGAGGGACGTGTAGCGGAACGTACGGCGGCGTTGGAGCAATCTAACACACAGTTGCGGCGTGAGGCGACTGAGCGTGAAGAGGCCCAAGCTGCTTTGGCCCAAGCGCAAGTTGATTTGGAACAAGCCAGCAAATTAAGCGCGCTTGGGCAGATGAGCGCGGGCATCAGTCATGAACTGAACCAACCGCTGATGGCAATCCGATCATTTGCAGAAAATGGCCTGCAATTTTTGGAACGTGACAAACCCGAAAAAGCGACTGAGAACCTTGTACGTATATCTGATTTGGCGCGGCGTATGGGGCGGATCATCAAGAACCTAAGGGCGTTTGCGCGACAGGAAACCGAGAGTCTAATACGTATTGATGTGGTTGCCGTTTTGGACAGCGCACTTGAGTTGACCCAAAGCCGATTGCAAGAAGATGGCGTGGTGCTGGTCTTTGATCGGCCCAATGCGCCTGTCTGGGTTCGCGCGGGCGAGGTGCGTCTGGCGCAGGTATTTGTCAATCTGATCAATAACGCTGCCGACGCGATGCGCGTGGTCACGGACAAACAACTGGTTATCAAAATTGATCCTGTAGAGGACAACGCACTTACCTTACGTTTCGGCGATTCTGGACCCGGTATTAATCTTCCTGAAAAGGTATTTGACCCATTCTATTCTACCAAAGAGGTGGGTGAGTCTGAAGGAATGGGCCTTGGGCTGTCCATTTCCTACGGTATCGTGCAAGGGTTTGGCGGCGAAATTCAAGGCCGAAACTTGGACCAAGGGGCGGAGTTCACGGTCAAATTGATGCCATGGCATGAGGGCGATCAAGCATGAGTAAACAAATTTTATTGGTCGACGACGACAGTGCTGTGCGTGATGCAGTTGCTCAAACACTTGAGCTTGCTGATCTTGAACCGATCGCATTCAGTTCATTCGTAGCGGCGAAAGATACGATCTGTGCCGACTTTGAGGGCGTCGTCTTGTCTGACATTCGTATGCCCGGTCGTGATGGGTTTTTCCTTTTGGACTATGCCAAAAGCCAGGATCCAGACTTGCCCGTAATATTGTTAACAGGGGAAGGTGATGTTCCGATGGCGGTAAGCGCGATGGGTCAAGGTGCGTTTGGGTTTTTAGAAAAACCCTGTGCGCCCAAAGACTTGTTGGCTGTGATTGAGCGTGCATTACGAACGCGAAACATTGTGCTTGAAAACCGTCGTCTTCGGGTTTTGGTCGAAACAGGTGATCCGGCTGAACGGATGTTGTTTGGTCAGTCTGAGTTATCACAAGCTTTGCGGACAAGGGTACGTCGTGTTTCGCAGCTTGAGACTGAAGTGTTGATTATGGGCGCGCCGGGTGCCGGTATTTCAAAAGTCGCAGAGGTTATTCACCTGTCATCACCACGTTCCAAATCCCCCTTTGTAAAACGTGCGGGGTCTGGCATGTCGCCAGACGATCTCAATGAAGCGGTCAGTTCTGCAAAAAGCGGTAGTCTGTTTATCGATGAAATCGCTCTACTTCCGGCAGATTCACAGCTTGCATTATTAGAGCAGCTTGAACAACCAAACAGCGTGCGCCTCCTGGCTGGCAGCACACGTGATCTTGTGAAAGCTGTTGATAATGGGTCGTTTAACGGTGACTTGTTCTACCGGATTGAGGTGACGCCTTTGCGGATCCCTTCACTGTCTGAGCGGCCGGAAGACATTCCAATTCTATTTCGACATTATGTAGCACAAGCTAGCGAGCAGGCAGGTCTGACAGCGCCGGAAATAACTCAAGAGTTTACGTCTAGTTTGATGACCCAAGATTGGCCTGGAAACACGCGATCCTTGATGAGCGCTGCCATGCGATTTGTTCTAGGTATGCCTGAGGACGTGACACAGGCAGTCGAACTGGGGCTAAGCGAGCAAATGGCACGGGTTGAGAAGTCGTTGTTGATTGCGGCCTTGGGCCGCCATAACGGGCGGGCTGTTGAGGCAGCTGCCGGCCTGCAACTGCCGCGCAAGACATTCTACGATAAGCTGGCGCGTTACGGGATTCGCGCGGAGGACTTCCGCCGTTAGAATGTGCGGATTTTCGCACTTTGGGGTTAACGGCTGTGCGGTTTCTCGCACAACTATAGAAGCCTGCACAAGTTTCAAAACGACTAAATGGGTTTAACATTCTGTTTTTAATTGGCTTTACCATAATTACCTAAGTTCCCCATAAAGACATTGCCGCAATACTTTTCCTAGGTTCAAATATGGGGGACGCGGCAAATTGGAACTGCTGCGCGAGACTTTAAAATTCTCTGGGAGGAGACCACCATGAAATTATTTACAGCTGCCGCTGTTGCACTCACCATGTCCGTATCTGCGGGCGCGGTTTCTGCGGCTTGTGATGATGGCGAGATCGTTATCAAGTTTAGCCACGTCACGAACACTGACAAGCACCCAAAAGGCATCGCAGCCACATTGCTTGAGCAGCGCGTCAACGATGAGATGAACGGCAAAGCCTGCATCGAAGTGTTCCCGAACTCTACGCTTTATAACGATAACCAAGTTCTAGAAGCGATGCTGCAAGGCGACGTTCAAATGGCGGCACCGTCATTGTCCAAGTTCGAGCAGTTCACAAAGCAATTCCGCATCTTCGATTTGCCGTTCATGTTCAAGAACATCAACGCAGTTGACGAGTTCCAAAACTCAGATACTGGTCAAGCGATGAAGCA
>DLQI01000166.1 GCA_002478745.1 Rhodobacteraceae bacterium UBA7436
GAGCGCGGTGTGATCATCAACACGGCTTCGGTGGCCTTTGAGGATGGCCAGTTGGGTCAAGCGGCCTATGCCGCATCCAAAGGTGCAATTGCATCAATGTGTTTGCCAGCCGCGCGTGAGCTGGCCCAATCGGGTGTCCGTGTCATGGCTATCGCACCTGGGCTGTTCCAGACCCCAATGATGGAAGGGCTGCCCCCTGAAGTAACATCAAAGATCACAGCAAACATTCCGTTTCCTGCCCGTTTGGGTGCGCCCGAGGAATACGCGTTGTTGGCCGCACAGATCGTAAATAATAGGTTCCTCAATGGCACCACAATTAGGTTGGACGGCGCTGTACGCCTACCACCGCGTTAAGGGAACGCTATGTCAGATCCCATGCTAAAAATTTCTGTCGAGGGCACCATCGCAACTCTAACGATGAACCGGCCCGACAAACGTAACGCAATGTGTGAAGCGCTTTTGGGCGACTTGGACACCTTCTTTTCCAACCCACCAAAAGAGGTGCGCGTTGTTATTATAACAGGTACCGCAGGCCATTACTGTTCAGGTCTGGATCTGTCTGAACACGTGCATCGTTCAGCCGAAGAAAATCTATATCACTCCCGTGCATGGCATGGCGTTATGGAGAAAATACAGTTTGGTGGCTTGGCAGTTGTCTCAGCGATGTTGGGTGCCGTCATTGGTGGTGGACTTGAGATAGCAGCGGCCACTCATGTGCGCATTGCAGAACCTTCAACTATCTTTCAACTGCCTGAAGGACGCCGCGGTATCTTTGTTGGTGGTGGTGCCACCGCTCGCGTTGGGCGCCTGATTGGCGCTGACCGCATGACTGAGATGATGCTGACTGGTCGCAAATATAATGCAGATGAGGGGTTGGCCTTGGGCCTCACTCATTACTCAGTTGGTGAAGGTGAAGCGTTGGGACTAGCGCAGCAATTGGCGGGCAAGATTTCTCGCAATGCGCCCCTGTCAAATTACATGATGATCCAATCGATTTCACGGATCAACGACATGTCCCAAAGCGATGGTTTGTTCACAGAATCCTTGGTTGCGGCGATGTCACAAACAACACCGGACGCCGAAGAGGGGCTAAAGGCCTTTCTTGAAAAACGCGCGCCAAAGTTCCGGTGATTTAATGGGTGAGGCGGTCTCCAAAAAGGGTGAACAGCCCAGTGTCGACGAGACAAACTTTGAGACGCTCAATGGGTTCACGGGTTACCATCTGAAACGGGCTACCAACCTGATGATGTCTGATTTGAACGCAACGTTGAAACCGTTTGAGTTGCGCCTCTTATCCTACACGGCACTAGTTTTGATCGTTGATAACCCGCGCATTAGAATGTCGCAATTGGCGGCGGCGATGGATGTTGAGCGACCGAATATGGTTGTGATTGTTGATGCGCTGGAAAGCCGTGAGCTGATCAGCCGCCAACGCTTTGAAACTGACCGCCGCGCTTATGCTTTGAACATTACGTTGGCTGGGCGACGCTTGTATGAAAAAGCAACTGTGGCGGTGCGCGCACATGAAGAGCGCCTAACGCGCCAACTTGATACACAGACCCGTGAAAAAGTTATTGAAGCTATGAAATTGATCCAAAAAATCAGGGGAGTTGCGCACACATGAAACGTACAACTGAATTTTTGAAACACGCCGTAACACGCACCGACCGTGATGATGGTACAATTCTTCTCACCTCAGATTATACTTTGGGGCCTGTGACGGATCGCACCGGCGACTGGTTGCACAATTGGGCGGACAAGGCTGGTGGTCGCGTTTTCATTGCTGAACGCAGCGGGGCCGGTTGGCGGGAAGAAAGCTATATAGCGACCTTACAAAAGGTACGTGCGATTGCTGCGTCATTGCTTGCACGTGGAATGGGGCCAGAAACCCCCATTTTGATTATGTCAGGTAACGGGGTTGATCACGGCTTGCTCACATTGGCCGCGCAATATGTTGGCGTTCCAACAGTCCCCGTGGCGGAACAGTATTCATTGATCACTGGTGCACATGGGCGATTGCAACATGCCGTACAGCTAGTGCGCCCCAAGATGGCCTATGTCATCGATGCCGAACAATACGCCGCCGCTATCGTCCATCCCGCCTTGAAAGATGTGGAAATCGTTGCAACCAGAACAGGGCAGGCGGGTAATGTTACGTCATTTGATAGCCTTCTGGCTGGTGACAACAGTGTTGATGTTGATGCCGCCTTTGCATCTGTCACACCAGATACCGTTGCTAAAATTTTGATGACCAGTGGTTCCACATCCTTACCAAAAGGCGTGCTGACCACGCAAAAAATGATGTGCGTGAATCAAGCGCAATTGGCAGATTCATTGCCGTTTTTACGCGCCCGCCCGCCGCGCATTGTGGATTGGCTGCCGTGGAATCACGTTTTTGGCGGGTCCCACAATTTCAATATGATACTTGCGAATGGTGGCAGTTTATACATCGATGATGGTAAACCTGTTAAGGGATTGTTTGATCGTACCCTCGAAAACCACGCGCTGATAACGGGCAATATTGTATTCAACGTGCCAATGGGTTTTTCAATGTTGCTGGAAGGTTTGCGCAAAGATGCAGACTTGCGCCAACGGTTTTTTGAAAACCTAGACATGGTGTTTTATGCAGGTGCTTCTCTTCCACAAGATGTTTGGGAAGGTTTCGAAACCCTTGCGATGGAAGTTAAGGGGGAAGTACCCCTTATGACCTCATCATGGGGCCTGACTGAAACAGCACCGGCAACAATGATCCAACAAGAACCAACCGAAAGTTCCGGCGTCATTGGAGTGCCTATGACAGGCGTGACGCTGAAATTGATCCCCGACAGCGATATGCGCTGTGAAGTCCGGGCTAAGGGACCAAACATTATGGATGGCTATTTCGAAGACCCAGAAAAGACGGCAGCGGCCTTTGACGATGAAGGTTACTTTATTACTGGTGATGCAATGTCGTTTGTTGATTCAAATGACGCGAACCGTGGAATGAGGTTTGATGGACGACTGTCTGAAGACTTCAAATTGCAGTCAGGTACATGGGTACGTGCCGCCGGCTTGCGCCTCGAATTGCTCTCAACCCTCGCTCCATTTGCCGCCGATCTGGTCGTAACAGGGCAGGATCGTAATGAAATCGGCCTCATGATTTTCCCAAATCGTGAGGCAATTCAAGCAGCTGGTTACACGTTAGATGACGACAAGGGTGCCTATGTTTGTCCCAAATTACGTGCCGATCTTGAACGCCGCCTAAAGGAACGCGCGGCTGGGACCGCTGGCTCCTCAACCCGTGTCACCCGTGCCATTGTATTGGCAGAACCCCAGTCCCTCATGGACGGGGAAATAACTGCGAAGGGCAACCTGAACTTCCGCATGGTCCTGACCCGTCGGGCTGACTTGGTGACGCGACTGTATAACAATGATGCCACCGGCATTGCGAAACTCTGAAGAAAGAAAACAGATGGTAGATTTTTCCAAAGTCCGGGCGATTGATTTTCACACCCACGCAGAAGAACCCTGCGGCTGTCATGCCGATGACGGCTATGACGATCTGCAAGCAACGATGGCCAGCTATTTTCGTGCCCCTTGGAAACACCCTCCAACCATCCCAGAAACAGCACAGCATTACCGTGATCAGAACATTGCAGCAGTCATCTTCCCTGTCGATTCAGAACGCGAAACGGGCTACCGCCGTTATAAGAATGAAGAGGTCGCCGAGCTGGCCGCTGAAAACGATGATGTGTTGATTCCATTCGCCAGTATCGACCCTCACAAAGGGAAAATGGGCCAACGCGAAGCACGTCGTTTGATCCGTGACTATGGCATCAAAGGGTTCAAATTTCACCCAACCATGCAGGGGTTCTATCCAAACGATCGCATGGCATATGGTTTGTACGAAGCAATCGCCGAAGAGGGTGGCATCGCACTATTCCACACGGGTCAGACTGGTGTTGGCTCAGGCATGCCTGGCGGCAATGGGATGCGTTTAAA
>DLQI01000107.1 GCA_002478745.1 Rhodobacteraceae bacterium UBA7436
TGCTAAATTCCAAAAAACCGCTAAAATCAAAAACACACCCTAAACACACTTTTTGCCGTGTTGCTGACTATTTTTAGGGCTGAATCGCTGTGTTGAACACAGTGTAGGCTAGTGCTGTGTTGCTAACACTGTGTTGGCGGAGTTTTGTGCGGACATTGTTGGGAAAACAAAGCTTGGAGTTTGCTTCTTGGAACCAAGAACTTCACAGCTTCGCCTCTAGGCGGACATTGGTGCATCTCGCGGCGAACGGCAGCAACGAGCCCAAACTACCGATATTCTGCTTCGCGGCGAATGGCGGCTTTTGGTCTATGGGGTTAAACTTATAATATTCGGGCATTCGTCCTATTGCATCATCTTTTCATGAACCGCTTCCATACCACGGTCAGCCATATCTGTGACCTCGGCAGCATGTTCCTGGAGCGCCGCGACAAGTTCTGTGTCTTGTGAGGTTTGCGTTACTACGATGCCTTCGTCAGTCAGTTCGATCTCGGATTCAATTTTGTCCCCCCGTTGAAAGAAAACATCCAAAGTCCGGCTCTGAATGAGGATCTTTGGGTCGTCTTTATCCTCAACGCGGCGGATCATCCCGAAGACATGGCTGACCAACTGATTCATCACCTCTTCATCCGATGATCGCGTAACGGTACGGATACCATTAGGGAGATTGGTGACTTCTCGCGTGATAGTCCCAAAATTGCGGAACATAACCGCAAGCTCGGCGCTTTCTTCGGGTGTCGCATTTTCCCCACGTAAGCCAGGCATATTGATCTCATCATGCCCTGTTCCATCGGCCCCGTGCATATGACCGCCCCCTGACATGTGGTGAGACATCATGTAGAGGGTGTTTCCCTTGAAGTAGAAAACACCTCCCGTTGCCAGCGCCACCAAGGCAATCAGCCCGATCACAATTCGAGTTTTGCCGTACTTTTTCAGTAAAGAAGTCATCGTCAATTCCGATACATAAGAGTTTTTATAGTTCATCTATTCCGCTTATCGCGCAGTTCACATATGATAGAGATCATGTACCCAGAGATTGTTACCCTTTTCGACGATGCCCAAACGACGTGCCTTGCCAAGGGTCAAGCCCTATTTCGAAACGCTGAACCCGTCAGATTTATGTTTATTGTGGAAGAGGGCTGCGTGGAATTGGTGCGTCATGCGCGATCTGGCACCCGTTTGGTGCTGTCACGTGTAAGGCCGGGATATGTGTTGGCAGAGGCTTCAGCCTACGCAGAGGCCTATCATTGTGATGGGGTGTCGCTTGCCCGATCACGCGTGAAGCGTGTATCTACCACTGAATTTCAGCAAAAGTTAGCTGCAAACGCAAACTTGCAGTACGTCTGGGCCAAGGCCCTTGCGCATGAATTGCAGGCCGCGCGTATGAATGCTGAGGTACGTACTTTACGCACAGTCGCTGAAAAAGTTGATGTCTGGCTGGAAAGTAACAAATTGCTCCCACCGAAGGGTGAGTTGCAGGTTTTAGCGCAAGTTCTAGGCGTCACACGGGAAGCACTGTATAGGGAACTAGCCAAACGCAGAGTATAGCACGAGTTTGCTTCAGGAAGTTCCAAAAGCAGCCTTTGGGCTGGTTACAGCGAATTCACCCTTTGTCCGCATAGGAGACCTTAGTGCAGAGCGCAGCGAATGTGTGCTGCCAGACCTCTCCCCCTCCAAACACACACTTTGGTAGACTTGTTGGTTCATTGAGCCATAGTGTTGCTTTGAGGAGCAGGACATGCGGCAGCTGCGCGATGACACACATCTGATACTGGACGGCGAGGTGCGTGTGTATCGGCGTGAGCGCAGCAAGCGCTGGCAGGCAGCATTTGTTATTGACGGGCACACCATCCGCATCAGCACTGGCAAGCGCGATTTGGCTGAGGCCAAGGAATACGCCCGCGACACGTTCCTTGAGTACAAGTTCCGACACAAGAACGATCTGCCCATAGTCACCAAGAAGTTCTCTGACGTTGCAAAGTTGGCCATCGCAGATATGCGCAAACAGCTGGATGCTGGCTTGGGGGCGCAGGTCAGGTTACATCATGAAGCCACAACCAAACACGGTCACGCATTTCATTTGATTGTGCTATTTTATAAAAGGCCGCATATCCGCGGTACAGTTCATCCCAGCCCGTTCTATCACTCGCTCGCACGGGGCGTACCGTAATGTTCTGTTTTTTGGTCACAGTTTGCTCCTTTGAGCATGGAGTGTTTGAGATGTATTCAGGCCACAATCCGTAGCTTGAAAAATAAGAGTTAGTTTACCTAAACGATGAGCTAAGGAGTTTATAAATTTGTAGACTTTCGACTGCTTTAATAGTTTTTTACTTGAGTTTTGTACAAGATTTCTCGCTGGATGCATTGTGCATCGGCTTTCAAAACCGTTAGCACCAGTTGCAATCTCTTGAAATGTCTGTGTTGTCATTTTTCAAAATAGACTTATTGCCACTGATATCTGCAATGACTTTTAATCTATATCTAGAGTATTTTTTGTCCCCAATTATACGATTTTTGTCGAAAGTTCCTTGCTCTAGATTACAAGCTTGATAGCGTAAGCAACGACACTGAGTACCAGAACGCTGGCCAACCAGAGGGCGGCGAACCACACCCATTTTGATACAAGGGATGATTTCATTAGTGATACCCCTCGTCTGGATCGACCTTCCCACGAAACACCCAGTAAGCGTAGGCGGTATAGGCCAAGATCATTGGTACCAAAACAACAGTGCCAACCAACGCAAAGCGCAAGCTTTTGTCAGGTGCCGCTGCATCCACAATTGTCAGGTTTGGCGGTATGATGTTGGGATAGAAACTGATCCCAATGCCGATAAAGCACAGCACAAAAATGCTAATTGACGCTAGAAATGGCTGGCCATCCTTGCCCGCGTTTAAGCCTGTGAACAATGCCCACGCAGCAAGTAGCACAGCGCCTGGCATCAACACGCTGAAGATGCTGCCTGGTAGGTTGAGCCAGCGGTTGAAGTATTCTGGATCTTGAAAAGGAGTCAAAATACTGACGACACCGATAAACCCAAGTGTCGCCGCTGCGAGCCACCAAGCATAGCCTTGCATTTTGCGTTGTAGGCCATCTTCAGTTTTGTAGATAAGCCATGTTGCGCCAAGTAATGCATAGCCAATCACAACAGCCAATCCTGTGAGAATGGAGAACGGACTGAGCCAATCCCACCAGCCACCAGAATAGGCGCGACCCGTGATCTGGATGCCCTGTACCAAAGCGCCAAGTGCAATACCCTGCATGAACGCGGCGACGATTGATCCACCAAAAAATGCGATGTCCCAAATAGGTTTCCAGCGCTCTGTTCGCCAGCGGTATTCAAAGGCCACACCGCGAAAGATCAGTGCCAGCAACATTAAGATGATAGGCATATAAAGCGCGGGCATGATGATGGCATAGGCCAGCGGGAAGACGGCGAACAATCCGCCCCCACCCAGTACAAGCCAAGTCTCGTTCCCGTCCCAGATCGGTGCGATAGAGTTCATCATTGTGGACTTCTCTCTCTCGCCTTCGGCGAAAGGGAACAAGATACCGACGCCAAGGTCAAACCCATCAAGTATCACATAGGTCAGCACAGCAAATGCGATGATGCCGGCCCAGATAAAGGAAAGTTCAAACATTGTATGGCTCCTTATTCGCCTGGGATTGAATCAGGGGTAGTTTGCATGATCGGTGTGATACCGGCTGTACGGATAGGCCCATCTTTAAGGTCGGGGTCAGGCTTGCTGGTTGGAGCATTCATCATGCGCAGGAGATAGAAAGTACCCGCGCCGAATACAAAAAAGTAGACAACGATAAACGCAAGGAGTGAGGCGGCGACCGCAGGTGCTGCGACCGGTCCAAGACTGTCCGATGTCCGTAAAACACCATAAACAGTAAAAGGTTGACGCCCAACTTCGGTGGTGATCCACCCCGCAAGAACAGCTACGAAGCCCATTGGCCCCATTAAAATGGCGGTGCGGTGCAGCCATTTGTCCTCATACAATCGTCCGCGCATCCGTCGCAGTAAGCTCCACGCACCCAGACCAAGCATCGCAAAACCGAGGCCAACCATGATACGGAAACTCCAGAATATGATCGCCACGGGAGGTTCATCTTCGTCTGGAATGGTATCTAAGCCATCGAGTGGAGCACCCCATTCATGCTTCAATATTAGACTGGAAACTTGTGGAATCTCGATGGCGTAGTCGATACGTTTCTCCGCAGGATTGGGGATTCCGAACAAGATCAAGGGAGCGCCATGTGGGTGGCTATCATAATGCCCTTCCATTGCCATAACTTTGGCAGGCTGATGTTCAAGCGTATTAATCCCGTGAAAATCACCTGCAAGAATTTGCAGTGGGGTAACAACGATTAGCATCCACATTGCCATCGAGAACATCCGGCGTGCAGGTCCGTCTTCACGATTGCGCAAAAGATGTAGGCCACCAACACCGCCTACAACAAGCGCGACAGTCAGATAGGCGGCAAGCACCATATGAACCAAGCGGTAAGGGAAGGAAGGGTTAAACACGATTGCCAACCAGTCTTCGGGAACGAACTGTCCAAGTTCATTGATGCTGTAGCCCGCCGGGGTCTGCATCCAAGAGTTCACCGATAAAATCCAAGTAGCTGACATCAATGTCCCAATGGCGACCATAGCGGTGGCAAACATATGGAGCTTGTTACCCACACGTTCGCGACCAAACAGCATAATACCAAGAAAGCCAGCTTCGAGGAAGAATGCGGATAAGATTTCGTAGGCCATAAGGGGGCCGAGCACTGGGCCCGTCTTATCAGAAAAGACGGACCAGTTTGTGCCAAACTGATAGGACATCACAATGCCTGACACGACACCCATGCCAAACGCGACGGCAAATATCTTTTTCCAGTAGTTAAACAATGTCAGATAGGTTTCATCCTTGGTCCGCAGCCAAAGACCGTTCAAGACAGCCAGATAGCTGGCCAATCCGATTGAGAAGGCAGGGAAAATGATGTGGAACGAGATGGTGAACGCGAATTGAATACGCGCGAGTGTTTCTGCTGTAAAGCCTTCGAGCATGGGTGTCTCCTATGTGGCGAAAATGGGTGGCACGTGATGCCGCCCGTCTATCTGTTAGGTTCTAGGGCCAAAATCAGCAGTTGTAATTATGCCATCCATATTGCGATCAATGGCCGTAAACCAAACATCTACCTGACCTAGAAATTCATCGCGTGATACCTTGCCGTCCTTATCGACGTCGTTGAAATCCATCTTCATACCACCTTGAACGCGTTTCATACCGCCTTTACCTTCCTCGGCATTTCCTTCCATGTCGGCCTTTCGGGCGTCGTCGAAATAGGTATATTCCTCGGCGGATAGCTTACCGTCCTCGTCGCTGTCGAAGGTGTAAAAGACATTGCTACGCTTTTCGCGCAATTCCTCAGCTGTAACTTTGCCGTCAGCGTTCTGGTCCCAGTTTTCAACAAAGCGCGTGCCCGGTTTTACGTTGCCTTCAGCAAAGGCGGAAAAAGGTGCCACGGCAAGGCAAAGCATAAGTAAAGTTTTCATTGTATCTTCCTTTATTCGTTAATGTTTACCGTCCTCAGGTAGGGACGGATTGTTTCGAACCCTTGCGGAAACTTCTTTTGCGCGTCCACATCTGACAGGGTTGGCGGGATGATGGCGCGATCGCCTGGGCGCCAGTCAGCGGGCAAGGCCACGCCCTTAGCATCTCCAGTTTGCAGCGCGTCGATCACCCGCAGAATTTCATCAAAATTTCGGCCCACGCTCATCGGGTAGGTCATCGTCAGGCGCAACTTCTTGTCGCTGTCGATGATGAACACAGAACGTACAGCGGCTGTTTCAGACTGTGATGGGTGGATCATTTCATAAAGCTTGGCGGTCTTGAGGTCAGCATCCGCAACAATAGGGAACCGCATGGTCGTATTCTGCGTGTCGTTCACGTCTTCGATCCATTTCAGGTGTTCTTCAACTGTGTCTGTGCTGAGCCCAATAGGCTTAACGCCGCGCTTGGTGAATTCAGCACTGAGTTGCGATGTGCGTCCCATTTCAGTCGTGCAGACGGGTGTGAAATCCGCTGGGTGGCTGAAGAAGAAGGCCCAGTCGTCGCCGATCCAATCGTGGAACGAGATTGGTCCAGTGGTGGTTTCCGCGGTGAAGTCGGGGACGATGTCCCCCAAAAGCAGTGTCATAATGTTGGCTCTCTCGTTTCGTTTGACCGATATCTACGTGAAGTCAGGGAGTGAGGTCAGTGACAAAATCACTCAACTTGCAAATAACTTACATTGGTAATAGATCTTTGATTAAGGAGGACAAGATGAAACTCACAACATATACTAACTACGCCCTACGATCGCTTCAACTTGCCGCACTCAAGGCCCCGAATCGCATCAAGGTTGATGATGTCGTTAAGGTTCACGGGCTTGCGCGCCCCCATATTGTGAAGATTGTGCACGAGCTTGGCCGTGCAGGATACCTGGAAACTGTTCGTGGACGTGGTGGTGGATTTTTCTTAGCGAGGCTTCCTGAAGAAATTATTATTGGCGATGTAGTACGCTTGACAGAAGGGCCATTAGACCTTGTTGAATGCTTCAATCCTGAGAAAAACACTTGTCCGTTGATCGGAATTTGTAAGCTATCAAGGGCGATACAAAAGGCAACCAAGGCATTTATGGACGTCCTTGATGACCTGACACTGGCTGATATTGCATCCAACAAAGGCGAGCTTTTAGCGCGCATTGCTCCAATTGAAGAGGGTATCGTAGCATCGATACGCAAGACCCAATGAGTGCTATTGATTGGACGGATCGGTTCAAGGGAACGAAAGCTTTGCCGCGCTCTGTGCGCGACAGGCTTCTTAATGTGGCGCTTATTCGCGATCATAAAAAGGGGTATCAGGTGTTTGGGCCGGAAAACGTACCAGATAGCCTGATCTTCTTGTATGAAGGCGCGATCCGCGTTTCACAAACCTCCGGCAATGGGCGGGACATTGTTCTGTACCGCGTCGACGCTGGCGAAAGCTGCGTTTTAACGACGGCCTGTATGTTGGCTGAAGAGGCGTATAACGCCGAAGGGATTGCAGAAACGAACATAAAGGTGGTGGCATTGCCCAAGATGTCGTTTGATCGTCTGGTAGCGGAAGAACCTGCTTTCCGGTCGTTTGTCTTCGCAGCTTATTCACGTCGGCTAATTGATCTTTTGCGGGTCGTAGACGATGTCGCCTTCGGACGGATTGATGTGCGCCTTGCCGAACGGCTGTTGATGCTGGCCGGTGAAGACAAAGAAGTAGCGGCTACACATCAAGAGATAGCAAGCGAGCTTGGAACCGCGCGTGAAGTAATCTCGCGCGTGCTGCATGATTTTCAAAAGCGTGGGCTTATCTCCCAATCCCGCGGTCGTATTGCACTTTCAGATAAATCATCTTTACGTGCGATTGCTGAAAGCCAATAAATGGCTTTTTTTGACAGTTACGTGACAATATCACTGAAACTACAATGCTTAACCTATATCACGTAGTTAACTTAAAGTTAGGAGAAGATTATGACCATTAACGTTGGGGTGATTGACCGCATTCTACGCGCCGCTTTGGGCGTAGTTCTACTCTATCTCGCCTTTATAAGCGGTCTGTCGTTGTTTGCGGCCCCGCTGTTTAAATTTGGTGCAGCAGTGATCGGTGTGGTGATGCTTGCGACCTCAATCTTGAAGATGTGCCCTATCTATTCAATTCTTGGCCTCAAGACTTGTAAGGATTGCTGAGATGGAGACACTTTTCACACCATTCGCATCACTCGGCGGCGGAATGTTGATAGGTCTGGGCGCGGTCCTTCTTATGTTTGGCCTGGGCCGTATTCTTGGCGCTACCGGCATTATGTCTGGCCTCGTTTTTGCCGAAAGCAGTTCTGAGTTTTCATGGCGCGCGGCGATGGTTGTCGGTATGATTTTGGCACCAGGCCTTATTTTTTTGATGACCGGAGCAATGCCAGAGCTGGACGTCCCTGTTAGTCCGCTGATGATTGTCATCGGTGGTGTGATCGTCGGATTTGGCGCGAGCCTTGGGTCGGGCTGTACATCGGGTCATGGAGTTTGCGGCCTGTCGCGTCTCTCCGTTCGTTCAATTGTAGCTGTGCCAACCTTCATGGTGACCGCAGCTATCACCGTTTACCTGATCCGTCACGTGTTTGGAGTCTGATGCCAATGAAACTTATCTACGCACTTTTCACCGGCCTCGTCTTTGGCGTCGGCATCTCGATTTCTGGCATGATTAACCCTGCCAAGGTTTTTAACTTCTTCGACATAGCGGGCACGTGGGACCCAAGCCTTGCTTTTGTGATGGGCGGCGCGGTTATCGTCACTTTCATCGGCTATCGTTTGGCCTGGCGTCGAAATGCACCGCTGTTTGGTGAGCAATTTGAGTTCCCGACTAACAGCGCAATCGATGCCCGCCTTGTGGGCGGCTCCGCAATCTTCGGGATCGGTTGGGGTATTGCAGGGTTCTGTCCGGGCGCTGCAATTCCCGCACTTGGTACAGGTCGCTGGGAAGTTGTTCTTTTCCTCGCAGCCGTGACAGCAGGGTTCTATGTGCGGCGTCTTTTCACACCAACACAATCAACTAAGAAGGCTGCGTAAAATGGCACCTAAAACAACAATGGTAGTTGCCGCGGTCGTCATGGCAGGCGCGGTAGGTGTGGGTGCCACGTATTTTGTAATGTCACGTGGATACGATATGATGGGTCATCACAGCGGCGGAATGATGCAGCATGATGAGGCCAATATGCCCGGCTTACAGGGTGAAAACGCAACACCCGAAGAAAGCGCGGAACTGGCTGTCATGTTTCGCAGCTTTAAGACGATCACACGGGACGTGGAAAACTTGCCGGACGGCATCCGCACCGTAACAAGGTCTTCCGACCCAGAAGTGATGAACTCATTGGTCAGTCATGTTATTGGCATGATCGATCGTGTCGATGAGTTAGATGATCCGAAGATTGGAATCCAAAGCCCAACGCTGGATATCTTTTTTATCCGTGGACAGGGGATCACCTCCGACATCGACGTCACAGACGACGGGATCGTCGTGATCCAGACATCACAGGATGCCGACGTGGTTGCTGCATTGCATGAACACGCAGCTGAAGTGACCGCAATGGCGGATCGCGGCATGCAAGCTGTGCACGAAATGATGATGGGAAATGGCGAAAGCCACTGACCTCTTAAAAAGGATAACTTACCATGGCATATACACAAAAATTCCAAGCGTTGGCTGATGCCGCTCAGAAAGTTGTTGGTTCTGTTGCCCCAGAAGATGTTGACAGTTTGCTTTCATCCGGAGCTGTCGCTTTAGATATTCGTGACAAAGAAGAACATGATGCAGGCCATATTCTGGGGGCGATCAACATCAGCCGCGGAAAACTGGAAATGAATGTTGAAGGTGCCTTGCCTGATCTTGATGCGACCATCCTTTGTTATTGCAACGCTTATAACCGGGGCGCGTTATCCGCCGCATCGCTACATGACATGGGCTATAAAAACGCTCGCTACATTGCAGGTGGCCTGAACGCCTATCGCAAGATCGAAAGAAGCACATAGCTCTATAAAACTTTGAGAATACCATCAACAGGCGTCGAATTTTTTGACGCTGCGTCTTCCGCACCAATCACGACAGCCCAACACAGGCATTCTTAGGAGTTACGAACATGACAAATTGTCCTGTAAACATGAATATCAAGCCAGAGGTTGAAGCCTTCTTTGACGCCCCGACCAACACCATCAGCTACGTTGTAAAAGACCCATCTTCTGTTTCATGTGCAATCATCGACAGCGTCATGGATCTGGATTATGCCGCTGGTCGAATCACCCACGACAGCGCCGACAAAATGATCGCCCATATTAAAGAGCGCGGTCTTAAACTGGAATGGATCATAGAAACCCATGTCCACGCCGATCACCTGAGTGCTGCCCCCTACATTCAACAGGAATTGGGTGGCAAGGTTGGTGTCGGCGAAGGCATCATGATTATTCAAGAAACCTTCGGCAAAATCTTTAACGAAGGCACAGAGTTCCAGCGTGATGGTTCGCAGTTTGATGCGCTTTTCAAGGACGGCGACACCTACATGATCGGCAATATGCAAGCGATTGCCATCTTCACCCCCGGCCATACACCTGCCTGCATGGTGCACGTTATCGGTGATGCGACCTTTACTGGCGATACATTGTTCATGCCCGATGGAGGCTCTGCGCGCGCCGATTTCCCGGGCGGAGATGCGAGTATCCTTTACGATTCTATCATGAAAGTGTTGAGCCTGCCTGACGATATGCGCCTATTCATGTGCCACGACTATGGTCCGAATGGCCGTGACATTGCATGGGAAACAACCGTAGCGGATGAGAAGGCAAACAACATCCACTTAGGTGGCAGCAAGACGAAGGAAGACTTCGTCAAGTTTCGCACCGAGCGGGATGCGCAATTGGCGATGCCAAAGCTCATCATTCCATCGCTACAAGTGAATATGCGTGCAGGCGAAGTGCCAACAGACAAAGACGGTAACCCAATGCTCAAAGTACCGGTCAACGGTCTGTAACTCTGGAGAAAATCATGGAAATTAAGAAAATTACGGACAAAGTTTCTGTTTCACCGCAAATCTCTCTGGGTGACATGGCAGACATCAAGAAAGCCGGATTTCGTGCAATCATTTGCAACCGTCCTGATGGCGAGGGCGCAGATCAACCGAGCTACGCGGAAATCGAGAAGGCGGCAAAAAAGGCCGGTCTTGAAATCGCATATGTTCCGGTTCAATCGGGCATGGTGACCGATGAAAATGTGACCGAGTTTGACACCGCTTTGAAAACCTTGCCACGTCCAGTTCTGGGCTATTGCCGTTCAGGCACACGCTCGGCCACGCTTTGGTCGTTGCATGAGGCTCACAAACGTCCGCTGTCCGAAATCCTCGCAGCGACAAAAGCCGCTGGATATGACATGAGCGGCGTTGCAAGCCGTATCGCGAATGGCGGCAAAACACCGACCCAGACCGGCGATGCAAAATATGATGTTGTGATTGTCGGTGGCGGGGCAGGCGGCATCGCTACGGCCGCAAGCTTGCTTTCACGCAAATCAGACCTGTCTATTGCGATCATTGATCCGTCTGACGTGCATTATTATCAGCCGGGGTGGACCATGGTCGGTGGCGGCGTGTTCGAGGCCAGCGAAACAGCCAAAACGATGGCGTCACTGATCCCGCGCGGCGTCAAATGGATCAAGGCAGCGGTTGCAGCCTTCGAGCCTCAAAACAACGCCGTCATCCTTGAAGGCTGCGTCGTCGTGACCTATGACCGGCTTGTGGTTTCCCCTGGTCTCAAACTGAACTGGGCAGGTGTCGAAGGTCTTGAAGAGACCTTGGGGCGCAATGGTGTCACATCGAACTACCGCTATGATTTGGCACCCTACACGTGGCATCTCGTGCAAGAGATGAAAGAAGGCCGCGCGTTGTTTACCCAACCGCCGATGCCGATCAAATGCGCAGGTGCGCCGCAAAAGGCGATGTATCTGTCAGGTGATGCTTGGTTCCGACGCGGTGTGCTGAAGGACGTCGACATCCAGTTCATGAATGCCGGTGGCGTGCTGTTTGGGGTCAAGGAATACGTGCCTGCGCTGATGGAATATGTCAAAAAGTATGATGCTGATCTGAACTTTTTCCATACGCTCACGTCCGTGGATGGTGCCGCAAAGGAAGCCACGTTCAAAGTCGCTAAGCCCGATACGGACCCGACGGAAATCACGGTGGATTTCGATATGATGCATGTCTGCCCACCACAGGTTGCGCCCGATTTCATTCGCGTGTCTCCGTTGGCGGATGCCGCGGGATGGGTGGATGTCGATCAAGCGACACTGCGTCACAAAAACTATGACAACGTATGGTCATTGGGGGATGTTATGAACGCGCCAAATGCCAAAACCATGGCAGCTGCACGCAAGCAAGCGCCAGTCGTTGCTGAGAACATCGTTGCTGATATCAAGGGCGGATCACCTGTGGCCCAATACGACGGCTATGGTTCTTGTCCGTTGACCGTTGAACGCGGCAAAATCGTGCTGGCAGAATTCGGGTATGGCGGTGCTCTCAAGCCGAGCTTCCCATCCTTTATTATCGATGGGACCAAGCCAAGCCGTGCGGCATGGTTCATGAAGGAAAAGCTGCTACCACCGATCTATTGGCAAGCCATGCTGAAGGGCAAAGAATGGATGGCGAAACCTGAGGACATCAAGGTGACGGCCGACTAGCGTCTGACGAACCATCATAGTGGGTGCCGCAGCGGTGCCCGCCGCTTGATTGGTCTGTTTTGTTCCCCGACAGACCTACACTTGGCGGTCAGAGTCATTTTCTCTGATCGCCGCCTTTCTTGGATCAATTGTCATGCATCACCTTCGCCAATACCTCCCAATCCTCGAATGGGGCCGCCGCTACGACCGCAATACATTTTCCAATGACATGATAGCGGCCGTGATTGTGACGATCATGCTGATCCCGCAATCTTTGGCGTATGCGCTTTTGGCAGGATTGCCGCCAGAGGCCGGGATCTATGCCTCAATCGCGCCGATCGTGCTTTATGCTATCTTCGGGACAAGCCGCGCTTTGGCGGTTGGGCCCGTGGCAGTTGTATCGCTGCTAACAGCTTCGGCAATTGGTCAGGTCGCTGATGCCGGTACAGCAGGTTATGTGATTGCGGCGTTGACGCTGGCATTCTTATCCGGAGTGTTTTTGCTTTTACTGGGTGTGTTCCGCTTAGGTTTTTTCGCAAATTTTCTAAGCCATCCTGTGATCGCGGGCTTTATCACGGCCTCAGGTATTCTCATCGCGACAAGCCAGCTCAAACATATCTTAGGCGTTGATGCACACGGTCATACCTTGCCCGAAATGCTCGGATCGATCTTTGAACATCTTGACCAGATTAGTTGGATCACTGTCATCATCGGTTTCACAGCGACCTCTTTTCTGTTTTGGGTACGCAAGAACTTGAAGCCGCTCCTGACAAAATTAGGCCTATCGCCCCTTATGGCGGATATTCTGACCAAAGCCGGACCCGTTGCCGCCGTTGTTGCGACAACGGTTTCTGTGTGGGCCTTTGGGTTAGCCGACAAAGGTGTGAAAATCGTTGGGGAAGTTCCCCAAAGTCTGCCACCTTTGACAATGCCTAGCTTTTCACCTGAATTGATGAGTTCCTTACTTATTCCGGCAATCCTTATTTCGATCATTGGTTTTGTTGAAAGCATCTCTGTTGCGCAAACGCTTGCTGCCAAGAAACGCCAGCAAATCGACCCTAACCAGGAGCTGATCGGACTGGGGGCTGCAAACCTTGGCGCGGCGTTCACGGGTGGTTTTCCTGTCACAGGTGGATTTTCCCGTTCGGTGGTTAATTTTGATGCTGGGTCAGAAACACCTGCCGCCGGCATCTATACGGCAATGGGTTTGGCCGTCGCAGCCCTCTTTCTCACTCCTCTAGTATTTTTCCTACCAAAGGCGACGCTTGCAGCCACGATCATCGTTGCCGTTCTCAGTCTTGTGGATTTGACCATTCTGAAGAAGACATGGAACTATAACCGCGATGATTTTCTGGCGGTCTTTGTCACCATTCTTCTGACTTTGTCCCTAGGTGTCGAAGTCGGTGTTGCTAGTGGGGTCACTATCTCGATTCTTCTGCATCTTTACAAAACTTCACGCCCACATGTCGCCGAAGTAGGCCTTGTGCCAGGCAGTCAGCATTTCCGCAATATTCAGCGTCACGACGTCGAAACAGATCCGACTCTCCTGACATTGCGCGTTGACGAAAGCCTGTACTTTATTAATGCGCGGTTCCTGCAAGATATGGTGCAGGCTCGGGTTAGCGAAGGCACCGAAATTAAAAATGTCATCTTGATGTTCTCGGCGGTGAACGAGGTAGACTATTCCGCCCTCGAAAGCCTCGAGGCAATTAATCTACGTCTCAAGGATATGGGCATCGGGTTTCATTTGTCTGAGGTTAAAGGTCCCGTGATGGACCGCCTCAAGTCAACGCATCTGATCCTTGACTTGAATGGCGATGTCTTCTTGTCACAGTATGATGCGACTATGGCGCTGAGGTTCAAAGCAAGGATCTGAGAGGGTAGTAAAAGCGGTAGGTGTTGTCAGACAAACTTGACGGTTTCGCGGCCGATCCCTATTTTTGGTAAATGAC
>DLQI01000036.1:0-6161 GCA_002478745.1 Rhodobacteraceae bacterium UBA7436
AGCTAAAGTAGAGAAGGCACTGTCAGCCAGCTTTCAGGTAGAACATGCTTTTTGGCCTCAGGTCGCGATCCAGCACATCCTTCCACTTGAGCGAGGCAATCTCGCCCACGCGCAGTCCAGCATAATGTGATAGCAGCAGCATCAACCTGTTGCGCTTACCGTTCTGCATGGTTTCGCAGATCGCTAGGGCGCGTTTGAATTCCTTCCCAGTGAGTACCTTTGCTTGTTTCATCGTTTGGCTCCAAATGACTGAAATATCACACGTTTCTACGTGTGAACTGCATTTGTTATGTTGTCACCTGATGGGCAGAGCGACCGTTTTCTGATTGCCAAGGATTTCAAGCGGGCAGGGGGGAGGCGCGACAAATTTGTATTTTGTTATGTTGTGGGAATTGATCCAGTCTGTTCTCTTTCGCGAAACCAGCCGTTCGAGCAGAGAGCAGCGAATTCACCCAAAGAGCCCTCTTTACCGTTTTTCTGCATCGTGGCTAATGGCTGCTTTGGAGATTTGTGGGACCGCCTGCGCTCAATGATCAATACATCAGGTTGTAGCTATCCCTGCGTCCTTAGATAATTTCGTCTTCATCGAACATCGGATCGTCGTTCAGTTGGGTGTTCAGGTCTTCGACCATGTCCTCGGCCCTTTCGACAGATTTCACGCGGGCCAGATGGAAAACGGCGTCACCCTCGTTCACGATAGGCAAAACGGCGCGACCAACAATGATACCATCGAAGGGGGCTACAATGTCGTCATCTGTCTCGCCAAACGGATCAGAGACCGACGCCATCAACTCCCCTTCGCGCACCAGATCGCCATCAGCACGGAACGTACGCAACAGACCACCAGTCGGCGCACGCAACCACTTACTTGAGCGGCAGAACTGCGGTGTGGCTTTCACCTTGGCAATGCCTTTGCCTGCAACCATGCCTTTATATCGCAGCACACGTAGAATGCCTGCGACGCCGGACCGGACAGAGAACTCATCAAACCGCAGACCCTCGCCAGCCTCGAACAAGAGCACATCGATGCCAAGGTCTTTGGCTGACCCGCGCAGTGATCCCTCGCGGACGGCAGATTGCATGATGATCGGCGCACCAAAGACGTTGGCCAGATCAAACATTTCAGGGTTATCCGGCGATACGCGGATCTGGGGGTAATTGGTGCGATGAATGGCGGCCGAATGAAGATCAATTCCAAGATCACACCGGGCGACAATCTCGTTCATAAAGATATTTGCAAGGCGTGATGCAAGTGACCCTGCCTCACTTCCAGGAAACATGCGATTCAGGTCGCGTCGATCTGGCAAGTAACGAGAATGGTTCAGAAAGCCGTAGGTATTCACAATCGGCACAACGATCAGCGTCCCCCTGATAGACCCAAGACTTGGGGACCGCAGCAATCGGCGCACGATCTCAACCCCGATCACCTCATCCCCATGAATTCCTGCGCTGACAAAAATAGTGGGGCCGTCAAGGCGGCCATGTGTGACATTCACCGACATCGCCACCGGCGTATGGTCAGACAGGACACTAACGGGGACATGTACCGTCCGGCGGGTGCCGGGCGATACACTTTCGTTGCCGATGACAAAATCGGGGCGCTTGGGCATCAGCCTTTACCTTTGGTTTTTGTGGCGTTGGGCTTCGCGTGCTTTTCGATGAACTCGATCATCTTGCCAGCAATATCCAAACCAGTCGCCTTTTCAACACCTTCCAAACCGGGAGAAGAGTTCACCTCCATCACAAGCGGACCACTATTTGAGCGCAACATATCGACGCCACAGGCATTCAACCCCATCGACTTTGCGGCCCCAACGGCGGTTGCCCGTTCTTCGCGGGAGAGTTTAATCACCTCGGCAGAACCACCAAGATGCAAATTGGAGCGGAATTCCCCCTCCGCGCCGGTTCGTTTCATCGCCGCTACAACCTTGCCGCCTACAACAATCGCACGGATGTCTGTACCGCCAGCCTCTTTGATAAACTCTTGCACCAAAATGTTGGTCTTTGTAGCGCGAAACGCTTCAATCACCGACTTGGCGGACCGATCCGTATCGGCCAAAACAACGCCCATGCCCTGTGTACCTTCGAGCAGTTTAATGACGAGGGGAGCGCTGCCTGCGACCTTTAGGACTTCTTCGGTTTGCTTGGGGTCATGGGCAAACGTGGTGACTGGTAAACCGATGCCGTCACGGGCCAACAGCTGCATCGAGCGCAGTTTGTCACGTGATCGCCCAATCGCGACACTCTCGTTGAGGGGATAGACGCCCATCATTTCGAACTGCCGCAGAACCGCCATGCCGTAGAAGGTAATCGAGGCACCAATCCGTGGAATCACGGCGTCATACCCAGTTAGCTTCTCGCCATTGTAGTAAATCTCGGGCTTTCGCGAGGCGATGTTCATGTAGCACCGTAGGGTGTCCACAATCCTAATTTCATGCCCACGCGTCTCGGCGGCTTCGACAAGGCGTTTGTGAGAATAGAGATTGGGATTACGTGCCAACATAGCGATTTTCATGGTAAATCCTTTTCCGCCTTGCGGCTTTGATTAGGTCGACCCTTCGTTAATAGGGCGCGGCGTGTATGCACCGCGATGGAGTGGTTCTTCAGTGCCGTCCGGCCCACGATTAGGCCAAACGTCATGTTTTTTCGGTCGGTCAGTGACAGATCAATGGTCCACATGCGTCGCGCCAGACGGAATTTCGTCCGAATGACGATACGCTCTTCAGGCACCCCGCTCGTATTCTTGATGCTGCGACTGGAGTGAACTCGGCTTTCAAGTGTTACAAATTCAGCCTGTTCGGTCGCGTGGGTCGTGAACCGCACCCAATCTTCATCACCTTTTTTGAAGGGGGTGATGTCGGTTGCGTGAATTGCAGATGTCCGCGCGCCGGTATCGATCTTTGCTTTCAGATCGAGCAGTCCAAGATCAGGAAGGTCGACATATTCCATCCATCCGATAATCAAGACCGGGCGTTCAGAATGGGTTTGGCGGGGCTGCTCTGCCATCTGTTTCATACCAACCATGGCATCATCAGGGTCGCTAGGCTGAGCACAAAGAAAAACCCTGCCATGTCGGTGATTGTTGTGAGCAGCGGACCACTCGCGACTGCGGGGTCTTGGCCAACACGTTTCAGAATCAGGGGTACAACACCACCAATTGACACCGCGAGAATTGTATTGAGCGCGAGTGCAAGGCCAATGACCAATCCCAATGCAGGATTGCCCTTCCAGATCCAAGCGACAATGCCGATCAAGATACCAAGGGCGATCCCGTTAATGACGCCGACGCTAATTTCCTTCAACCAAACGCGAAATGCATCTGATGGGCGAACGAGACCCAAGCTCAGTTCACGCATTGTTACCCCCACGGCCTGATTACCCGAACATCCACTCATGTCGGACACCATTGGCAAAAAGACAGCGATTGCAATCACTGCAACAAGCGTTTCTTCATATGCGGAAATCACGCTTGCAGCGATGATGTTCAAGATAATGTTGGCCGAAAGCCAAGCAAGCCTGCGGCGCGACCGTAGCCATGTGGGCATTGACCGCAGTTCATCGCCCAAGACACCTTGGCGTTTCAAGCTTTCGCTCTCGGAGCGTTCTAACGCGGCGGCACTGACGGCGGCACGCGATACGGTGCCGACAAGCGTGCCGTCGGTTTCCACAACAGGAATGCCAAGGAACGCGTGTTCGTCGAAAATGTCCTCAAGGTTAAACAGCGGCATATCCACCGGGACCGTCAAAGGTGGTATCATGATCGTCGTCAGCAAATCACTGCGTTTGGATGTCAGAAGCCCGCGCAAAGACACGACCCCAACCGGTTTTCCATCTTCATCAATAACATAGGGGTGTTGCCCCCGATAGCGTTCGAAATCATCGTCAGCACTTGCCAAATCCCGCAGGACCTTACCTACAGTTTGGGAGTTAGAGAATGAAAAAGCCTCAGCGACCATAAGGCCGCCAGCTGTATCATCGGCGTATGCCACAAGCCTTCGGACGTCAGCGGCATCATCGGAATCCATCTTGGATAGGATCGCTTCGGCGTCTTCGGCATCCAAATCACCAATCAAGTCAGCCTGAACGTCGGAATCCAGTTCCTCCATGATTTCAGCGGCACGAATGGCCGTCAGACCCTCAACCAAGTCTGCGGCCGTTTCAGCCGGTGCTTCGTCGATCAATTCCGCAGCCAGCTCTGCTGGGACGAGCGACAAGATCAGAATGCGATCCTCAACAGACAGGTGCAATAGTTCCCGCAACGCTTCGCTCAGCGGCAGGGGATCAAGCAATTCTACCAATGACTTCGTGTCACTGGCATCAGCCGCCGCTTTGATCTTTGCGGAGAGATCGGCGTCAAATTGGCCGGTGTCGGGTCTGTCGAGCATGAAGGGTTCCTTTCCACTCTGGACATAATTAGACAACTTATGTTTGTCTATAGACAATATTTTACAACATGTTATATTTGAAAAATGAAAAATTCAGAAGCCACAGCCAAAAAACTGGCCGACATGTACGCCGATGATTTCGGGGGCAAGCCCTCAGGTCGCTATCGGATTTCACGCAAACTCATTTGCGAAATGGCGGGACAACGTAGGTTGTATGAAGAAGACGTCACTTCATTGACACGCGCCTTGCTTGAGCAAGGGTTCGTCCTGATCGATATGGAGAGCTTTTTCGTTGTGATAAGCGCCAATGCATTCGTCAACTATCGACGTGTGGGTAAAGAGGCAGGGAGAGGCAAGTTACAGTGAAGTACATTGAGACTTCGGTGCAAAGATAAAATTAGCAACAAGTAACGCGAGGTATGTGGATCCGAAGCACCTTGGCAATACTGTAATCATTCGACCAACTTGGAGATCCCCGTGTCAGAAAGAGCCATTCAACCCATTTGTGCCTTCGATATTGGTAAAGACGGAAAGCCGATCCCTATCAACTCGGCATGGCCATCGGCGGAGGCAGGCTCAGACGTTGCATATCGATGGTTGCATTTTGACACCGCCGAAGACGCATTGGGAGTTTGGACAGAGGAGTTCCTACCTCCTTCCGCGCATACGGCACTCCGGCAAGCTGAAACGCGCCCCAGATGTACCCATGTAGAAGAAGGGCTGATCCTGAACCTGCGTGGGGTCAACCTCAATCCGGGAGAAGAGGCCGATGATATGGTGTCATTGCGGCTTTGGGTGACAAAGGGACTGGTTGTCAGTGCGCGCATAAGAAAAGTTTGGGCATTGGATGAAATACGTCAAAAGATGGAAAGAGGTGAGGCTCCCAAGTCAATTGACCTGTTCTTAGCAGAACTGACATTCGGCCTGACACAACGCATCGAGCGCATTGCAGTTAAGTTAGAAGAAGAAGCGGACGCTATTGAAGAAGATGCCCTGGCCCGTCCCAAGGATGTGAGCGAAATACTTGCGCAATGTCGGCAAAGCGTCATCAAGTTACGCCGGTTCATAAGGCCACAGAAAGAAGCTCTGGTCGCGCTGGCAGACAATCAGGCTTGGCCCTTGGAGCCCCGCGCGGCTGCTATGCTCAGCGAAACGGCTAACAAGACCACACGCACCGTCGAAGCGCTCGATGCGACGCACGACAGATTACTTGCAACGCAAGATCACCTCGACATTCTGCACGCGTCAGCTTTGGGGCGAAATAGCTACGTCCTCTCAGTCGTAGCCGCGATCTTTCTGCCACTTGGGTTCTTGACGGGCTTGTTTGGTATCAACGTGGGTGGAATGCCCGGCGTTGAATCTCCGATGGGGTTTTGGATTGTGACAGGCGGATCTGCCGTAATCGGAATCGCGCTGTTTGCCATTTTCCGATTTGCGAAATGGCTTTGAGACTAAAGTGATGTCAGCCGTCTTCGACTATAGTAAATTTTCCAAAGCAGTAATTATCCGACGGGCGCTTTGATTGAAAGCAGGACGAGAGCGGACGTTGGTGAATACCCAGCGAACGGCGGATTCGTCCGCACACTACCAGTTCAAACACGGCGCAGCGAAAGTCCCGTTCAGCGTTTTGGGATCACTCATGGATCGTGCCGCGCCAACGCAAATCCTCACGCCGAAAAACTTGATTAGATCAACTTTTCGCCCAAACGGCAGTCCGCGTGTCCACGATGAAAATCCAACGAAATCAGACAATTGAGAACCCAGACTATGATCCGC
>DLQI01000036.1:6340-9817 GCA_002478745.1 Rhodobacteraceae bacterium UBA7436
TGACTTAACATAGTGCTAAATTCCAAAAAACCGCTAAGACCAAAAACACACCTTAAACACATTTTTTGCCGTGTTGCTGACTATTTTTAGGGCTGAATCGCTGTGTTGAACACAGTGTTGGCTGATGCTGTGTTGCGAGCAACTTTAATCGATGCAATATCGCCTAGTATGTAGCGATCGGGCAGTAAGATTATAACGACTACGCGTATTTGGTCGATGAGAGCAACTCTTTGTGGTCTCCCTCCCAAATGACGGTGATGGACCTGGACGCGTAAAGAACTGGTGCAAAATGAGGGCAGTGCAGTGCCCATCAGATATTACAGACCAGATAGGTGGTTGGACAACTGATGGTGTGGGGCAGGGGTATGGTTTAGGCTACCCTATACGCGTGCTTCAGGAATGGCTGGAGAAGGCGGCATAGCAATTTAGTTGAGGTGCCATTTGAGTTCTTTGAGATTAGCCTTTTCATTGGAATGCTTTTAAAAAATGCTTGATTTTGATGAGCCGTACCACTGCTTTGGATGATTAGCATAATTTTTAAGTTTATTGACCGAGGCTGCGCTCACCATTTGATTTGTGCAAAGGTGAGTTGGGCACCACGGTTTGATCTGTAATCCATACTTATGTTTTGAAGTTTTGGCATTATAGTCGTTTAGATTACCCGCGGATTAAGTACGGGATTAAATTTTTGAAATAAGGTCGCTGATGATGAAGCCAAGTGGATCTGAGAGTTTGAAAACAAAGATCACGAGCGAGTTAGCATCCGAGGAACGTGACCGCCTTAGCGGGATAGTTGTTACTGCACGATTCGAACGTTTCGTACAGCGCAATGATATCTTCTCGCGGGCCTTCTGGGATAGCACTGTGCGATCAAAGAAGACGGATGCGTTCTTTGCTTCTTATCGAATGGACGCTGCGCCGCGCAAAGGTGATGGTTTTCAACAACGCGATTTTGCCCTTCGCAATGCATCATGGTTGATGTCTGATATAATATCTAACCGCTCGGCAAGCGAGGGGCAGCGCGAGGGTTTCCAGGCTGCGATCAAGTCCGACACACCCGTGGCAAAACAGCAGATGTTGGTGGATGATTCTTCTGAAATGTCTCGTGAAATAAAGAAAATTTCAAAGTTTTTTGGAGCCGACCTTTGTGGCATCACGGATGCTGACCCGCGTTGGATTTATGCAAGTCGCGTAGACACACGTGATTTCAGTGAAGTCCCAAATGATCTACCTGATGGTATGACTTCTGTCATCGTGCTGGGGCACGAAATGGACCGAGATCTGGTCGACACCTATCCATCCGCACTTGCAGGCGCTGCGACGGGTCGCGAATACAGCCATGAAGCCGCCATTGTTATGCAGTTGGCGGCATACATTCGCAATCTAGGCTATGAAGCTGTGCCTTCGATGAACGATACAGCACTCGTGATTCCCTATGCAATCAAGGCCGGCCTTGGAGAATATGCGCGAAACCAGCTGGTGATCACGCCTGAATTTGGTCCCCGTCTTAGGTTTTCAAAAATCTTCACTAACATCCCACTCGAACATGACAGTGCCAAACCGCGTGGAGTTCAGGATTTTTGCAAGATTTGTTCTAAATGCGCGGATTCGTGTCCAGTCAAGGCGCTGCCGTTTGGTGAACCGAAAGAAACTAACAACAATATTTCTTCAATAAAGGGTGTCAAAAAATGGACATCTGACGCCGCTAAATGTTTTTCGTTTTGGGGCAACATGGCGTCTGATTGTGCGATTTGCTTACGAGTATGCCCGTTCAATCGCGACTTCCGTAAAATCCATAATCGACTTTGGCTTCAACTAGCATTGTCACCATGGCGCAAGTTTGCGTTGCGATTGGATAAGTCCCGTGGCGATCGCATCAAGCCATCAAGATGGTGGGCAAAAACTCGCACATAATAAGTGTCTTTTGAGATATGTCATTGATCAAAGTGTGACCCTACGTCTCTGGGTTGTACCGCGGGGAGGTGGGTCAGGCATGCTGAGTGTTTGGGTGGAAAGCAGGTCTTCCCCAAACTTGGCACAGGTGGGGGCGAGTGTAGGGTTAGGCTGGCTGTGAAGGCCTGCGGGAACGCCATCTCTACCCACGCACCAATTTCAAGCTCAACTGTGCCGCTGCTCTCGCTGAGTGGCGTCAACTATTGAGCGCATAGATTTAGGCTTCATTGGCGATCTGATGCGAGTTTTCATTTGGCTAACAGCACCAATCCGATGCTTGTTCTCATTAGTTTGACAGCTGCAATAATAATGCACATCAGGTGGAGACTCTTGATTTTCTTGTCGTCCACCAAAAGACCAGCAACAGCGATATTCGAGTATTACTCACCTACACTAGGAACGATAAGGATTGGGGATTTTTAGTATCGATCAGCAAGGCTGGGGCCCTTGATTTATAATCCATGAACGCCAGACCAGCTGTTGGATTTCAAGCTGGTCTGGCAAATTTAATTTACAGATTAAACGGCAACTAGAATTCTGGAGCTTTTTAGTGTGCCCAATTTGTGTCCAGCATCCACCAATGCCATGAACCGGTCATCGGTAATCATTTGATCGGCAACTTCGCCCCAATGATCCATCGAATTGAAACGATATACAAGCCGCACCATCTCATGATCACCTTTAACCATCGGAACTCCGATTCCAACTTCTACATCAACTGAAGCCATAAGCTCGTCCACTGTGGGAGCAAGCTTCAGAATTCCTGGAAGGGCAGATCTAGGTGCGTGATAGTCTCGGTGCATAATGACGGGCTTTATACCTTTCGGTGCACCATGGATCATACGCCCAATCCAGGGGCCTTCAATGTCACCAGCTGGATCAGCAGCTCTATTCTTCATGATTGCTTGATACGCAGGATCGCTGCCATAGGCTTGAAATGAAGCTACAGCGGCTTTTAAAGTTGGGTACCAATTTTGCAAATCAAAACGTCCGGCACCATCACCAGCCACCACTGAATAAAGTCCAGATTTAGAACCATGCTTTTCCATTACAGCAGATATTTCTTGCATTCTTTCTTTCACAACGCTTTCTTTGCCAGCGTGTGGTGTAACTTCTCGGATACTTACGAATGACATATTTTTCTCCTACTAATTGATTTCAATATATTTTAGAATTTCATGTTCCACTGATTCAGATGAAAATTCTAGTTTTAATATTAAATTAGTCATCGGTAGTTAACGAAGGGCTCTGTCAAATTAAACTTTTTTGATACGGGCAGCGATACTTTTAAACCTCGGCGGATGACAAAAAACTCTCCATTTCGCTACTTTAAAACGAGCCCGGAAGTCATCAGACTTGCAGTAATGCTTTATGTTCGATCCACGCGTTTTAGCATTTAAGCTTACACTCAGTGTATTCACACTCGTCTGGCACTCATGCCCAGCCATAGGCACTACATGCGCCGGGTGTAAGTTTAGGCGGGCTGTGAGGGCCTCCTGGAACGCCATCTCTATTCACGCACCA
>DLQI01000151.1 GCA_002478745.1 Rhodobacteraceae bacterium UBA7436
AGCAATCTGATGCGTGTTCTCATTAGTTTGACAGCTTCAGAGATGGCCCTCCCCGGCTGACATGGTGACCAAACCTTTGGACGCTGAGAATCTGTGATAGTCTTTCCCAGTTGCCAAGCTCAGCGCGTTATCCATGGCCACGAAAGTTTTGCCTGATCCAGATGGGCCAATTAAGCCGATCAGAGATTCCTCCTTGATAACATCTTCGATCAGGTATTCTGGGTCTTTAAGCTGAACGTCAGCGATTAGGGTCAGAATGTCTCTTGGTGAAGAGTTTTGTTTAGGCGCGTTGCTATTAGCTTGGGCATCATAATTCTTTTTCGCGCGCCTTCGATCATCGGCTGAACGTCTTGCCATGTTTGCTCCAGAGTGTAGTCGGGCAAAGTATGTTTTTCCGCAAGAATACGTATTTCAGTGTCTATGTTGCCTTTGGCAATCCAGCTCCCAACCAACCTCAGCATATTAGCATGCCAATTTTGGCCACTCATAGCCGCCTATGAGGCAACATCTCTATTCAGAGGCTCCCGCGCATCGTTTCGTGTCGCAAATAATGGCTCCAGCGGTGGGAATATGTTGTTCCAATGCTGGATATTCGGCAACGACATCAGATTGCCTCCCGCTTGAGGGTAACCAATTCAGAAATATAGCACCTGGCTGCCTTGCTTGGCTCGGATAGTTAACAGTCCCAGCAATCCGCATCATACGTGATGGGTTAATCACGCGAGGGTCATTTCCGAGGCCAGACGATACTTTAACGTCGCTTACTTTTTTCGATGGTTTACCATCGAGCTTATACGCTTACCGGCAAACCGAGACGATAAAATTTGTTGGCATTGTCACGGTAGAGCTTACGCAATTCAGTTTCCGAAGATCCGGCCAATGCGCGGTCCAGTACCTCTATGCCACGGGTTACGCTTCCTGCCAGTAAACAAACCGGGTAGTCGCTGGCATAGATAGTGCGATCAAATCCAAAGGTTTCAATCGTGGCATCAATGTAGGGACGAAGATCACCTTCGCTCCAGTTTTCGTGATCTGCCGCCGCTGGAAGGTCTGACATTTTTATCAGTAAGTTGGGATGCTCCGCCAGTTCCCGGATGTCACTTCGATATTGTTCAATCGCGCCGTCGACGATGCCGGGTTTTCCACAATGATCAAGTATCATAGGTACGTTTGGAATATGTTTCACAAACTCCCGGACGATATCCATCTGGGTGAAATTCACATTGATTTCAAAATGGAAGCCAAATTTTTCCAGGAGGTTAACACCCTCGATAAAATTGTCGCTCAGGGTCAATGCTCGTGGATCATCGTCAAACTCAACAATCCTGCGAATGCCTTTTACAGCTGGGTGTAGCTCTTTCATCTCGGCAAGCATCGGCTCGACCTTTGGGCCCCATTCCAATGGGGCCATGGGAACGATGCCCTTGATCCTTGGATCAAGTTTGGCGGAGTCTTCGACGAAATCGATCTCTTCCATATATTGCCCTGATGTCGTTGTGAAATCGGCATAGCACTCCAAAAATACCATCGCCTCGACCTCAACATTTTCGCAATCCCGCTGATAATCTTCAATCTGATAGGATTTGCCAAACAACGGATGCCCTTGGAACGCTGAGTAGGTCAGTCGGTCAAAATCCCAAATGTGCAAATGTGTGTCGATGATTGGGAAATTTGGCATCATGTTCTCCATTTTTTGGTGGCCCAACAAGAATGTTGATCTGGTTGGACTGCGACAAACAATATTGGTTAAAAAAATTACAAAACTAATTTTTGCAAGGCAACTTTGGCAAGGGTCTTGGTCGGCAATAAATTCTTATTCCAACGTATGAGGGAAAGAGTGCTAAACTAATGGTGATCTGGAGGCGGGTTGCCATCGCAAATCAGGTACAGGCGCATCGGTCTCTATCAGTCCACTTTGCATGAGATCCTGCCAGAGTTTAGCCGGGATGTGCGCCTGCGCCGAAGAAATATTTTGTGTAACCTGCTCCGGTTTCGCGCCACCCGGGATCACTGAGGTAACCGCAAGATGCGCCAACGGAAATTGCAATGCTGCTGCCGCCAAACTAACTCCGTGTGACAGACATATTTCTTGAATTTTTCTGGTTTCCATCATTACCTCATCTCTGGCGGGCTGATATCCGTATCGGGCGACAAAACCAACATTTGTCCGTCAGTACTGTTCAGTTTAATCTAACTACAGGTTTGGTTTCCGTCGTTCAATTGTGTCTACTTTCAACTTTTTGGTTTATTCAGCATCAAATCACGCCACATTCCTGCAGTAAGTTGCGCATTTGGATCGTTTCGGTGAGGACGTCGTCGAACAGCGTGTTCATGTAATTTTGGTGGACGTACTCGATTGATAGAAAACCCTCGAAATCAACAGAGCGAAGCGTTTCTACCATTGCGACGAAATCCAACGTGCCCTCGGCCAATTTTGCCTGAAGTGCACCAGGGCGCGCTTGGCGCATATGCACGTGTGCTGCATGCCGGGCAAGCGGATCAATTTCAGTTTGGGGAAAACCCATGCATGCGAAATGCGCATAGTCCAGCGTAAGCTTCAACCCTGGTACAGCATCAATAAATTCAAGGCAGGTGTTTGGGCTTTTAAGTAATCCACCAACGTGGGGTTCGACACTTAATTTTACACCGTGACTATTGGCCATGGGAACCATGGAGCGCAGCGCCTGAGCGGAATTGGCAAGCAGATCACTTTCTGATTGCCCCGATTTGCTGACGCCAGGCAATAAAAACATGGTGGGAATATTCAGTTCCTCGGCAAACTTTAGAACGGGTGAAAGGTCAGCCGTATTCTGATCAAGGGCAGTCAAATCGGTCAAGGGGCGGTCCTGGGGAGTGTCACCAAAGAGCCAATAAAGATTGGCCACGGAAATTCCAATATCCTTGACCTGTGCGGCCGCGGATTGGGGATCAGTTAGTACTAGGTCGCGGTCCAAGGATGCGCCGTGAAGCAGACCTAGGTCCATGTGTGAAATCCCTAAGGCATTTGCAATGCTCCAGCTTTCCTTGAGCGTACAAGCGGGAAATGACCATGATGTCAATGAAATTTTCATTCGCTGTCTCCTGTTCAACGTGTCACGGTGAAATTTTTTAATACTGCATGATTAACTCGAATACCTAAACCTGGAGCGTCTGAAGGAGTGAAGTTGCCGTTGGTATCAAATAGCAGTTCTGGTAGTGCTAGGCCCTGCTGCACGGGGCTTTGAAGGGGTTTCATTTCGAAAAAACAACTCGTCGAACTTGTTGCTGCAACTTGCAGGCTGGCAGCACTGGATATAGCCGTCGACCAGCTGTGGGGGCCGGTTTTTAGTCCGGCTGCCTCAGCAAGGTCCAGAACCTTTCGGTATCCGGTGATACCTTCGGCCCGCGACACATCAATAGAAAGTACGTCGCAGTCACCTCGCGCGATGGTGCACTCATAATCTTCGACGCGGTAGTTACGTTCGCCGTATCCGATTGGCAACTGTGTTGATCCTCGCAGGCGCTGGTAGCCTTGCCAATCGTCAGGGTCTAGCGGCTCGTCGATCCAGCCCAGATTTAGGGGCTCAAGCGATTTACAGAATGAAATAGCCTGTTCTATTGATAAATTTAGGCCGTTGCCGATATCAACCATGAGGCCAAATTTTGGCCCTGTGGCCGCACGGAGAAGCTCCATTGTAGAGCGAACGGTTTCGGTTGGATTTGGGCCAAGTGGAAAAGAACCCTTTGAGTTAAAGCCTAATTTGGCAGATCGGTAACCGCGTTTCTGCAAGCTGACTACAAATTCAACGAGTTCTTCAATAGAGCTTTGATTAACATGTAGTGGCGCTTGGGAAGGCAAGCCGGCTGATATAATGCCGCCAAGCAAGGCATGGACAGGTCGGTTGATCTGTTGTCCCCAAAGGTCCCAAATTGCAGTATCAATTGCTGCTATCGCGAACGATGTAAGGCCACCACGCCCGTACCACCAGCTATGATTGCGAAGATCTTGCCACAGAGACGTCACCTCTGATGCGCGGCGACCGAGTACGATGTTTTGTAATCCCGATGATATAAGGGTTGAAATTGCATGGCAGGCTTCGGGCCACATCGCTACGGCTTCGCCCCAGCCTTCGTTTCCTGCTTGGTCAGTGATTTTAAGCAAACAGGTCCACCGCATCCGCCCGCCGTCATTGGGCTCTGGGTGGTGAATTACATAGGGAATCACGGCGTTGATACTAGACATTTCCCATCTCTCCAAAAGTGGTCAGACCAATTATAAAGCGCCAGATGAATTTTTTACAAGAATTATTTTTGCTGTAAATTATTGAAAACAATAATTTTTAAAAAAAATTTTAGTATTGACAGAATATTGACCGACGTGGTTAAGTGGTAAGGCCAATTTTGTCGAGCGAAATAAATCGACAATGCCTGTCAGAATATTTCTCAGGGAGGAGAAACAAATGAAAGTATGGAAAGTCTCTACGCTTGCTGTGTGTGCTGCATTAGCAGGGTCAATCGCATCGGCTGAAACGGCCATTGCTCAAAAGGGTTTAGAAGCCGACATGGTGCTTCTGCCAAAATTCCTTGGAATTTTGCCCTTTGATCAGGCAAATCAAGGTGCGCAAGAAGCGCATGAAGAACTCGGTAATACCGGTGATCTGCTTTATACTGGTCCAACACCTGAGAACTCAGTTGCAGGCCAAATCGAAATCATGACAACATCAGCCTCACAAAAGAGTGCTGCAGTTATGCTGTCCAACAACGCAGGTGAGCAAATTGTTCCATCAGCTGTCGCTGCACAAGCTGCTGGCACCAAAGTTGTAACTTGGGATTCGCCTATTCCTTCCGCGAAAGGGGAATCGCTTTTTATTGCACAGGTTGATTTTGGTGAAATCGGCGTGGTTATGGCAGATATGGCCCACAGCATTCTTGACGGTGAGGGTGAGTTTGCAACCTTGTCTGCAACACCAGACGCTTCAAACCAGAATGCTTGGATTGCGGCTATGGAAGAGGCGTTGAAAGGTCCTAAGTATGCGGGCCTTAAACATGTCGACATTGTTTACGGTAATGACCAATCCGAAGTAAGCTACAACCGCGCACTTGCGTTGGCAGATAAGTACCCAAATCTGGGTCTGATTATGTCGCCTACTTCTGTGGGTATTGTTGCGTCCGCGAAAGCGATACAGGACGAGGATCTTTGTGGTCAAATCAAAGTCTCTGGCCTTGGCGTTCCAGCCGAAATGGTTACCTACACTATGAATGGTTGTGCGCCTGAATTCGCGCTCTGGGACTTCGTTGATCTTGGGTACCTGACCTACTACACCAGCTACATGCTGGCCACAGGTCAGATCGAAGGCGAAGCTGGTGAGACCTTCAATGCAGGCCGTATGGGTGACTATACAATCGAGAAGGATCCAACACGTGACGCAGGATTACGCGTTCTAATGGGACCATTCACAGTTTATAACAAAGACAACGTCGAAGCTGCTGCGAAGTAAGCTTGCGTGTCGAATAAGTGACTGGCCTGCCTTCGCGCGGGCTAGTCTTAACGCAATATTGGCGGAGCAAAGATGATGGTAGCGCCTATTCTGGAAATGAAGAATGTCAGCAAACATTTTGGAGTAACCGCTGCGCTGAGTGATGTGTCATTTGAAATGTTTCCGGGTGAAATTCATGCGCTTGTTGGTGAAAACGGTGCCGGAAAGTCGACCTTGATCAAGGCGATGACAGGTATTCATCAACCAAGCTCTGGTGAAATATGGGTTGACGGTAGCGCCCGCATTTTACGCACCACTCAGGAGGCGCAAGTTATTGGTATTACGGCAATTTATCAAGAGCCTATGGTTTTTCCAGACCTTGATGTTGCCGAAAACATCTTCATTAATCACCATAGTCGCTCACAGTTCATTCTCTGGAACGACATGTATGAAGAGGCTGAAGCGGTGATCGCCAAATTGGGTGTGTCGCTCGATGTGCGTCGCCCGGCTTCCACATTGACACTTGCCGAACAGCAGACAGTTGAAATTGCAAGGGCGATTTCGCTTGATGTGCGGGTTCTCATTATGGATGAGCCAAGCGCGTCGCTTTCGGATAATGAAGTGCAACGCCTTTTTAGTATCGCGCGATCCTTGAGTTCACAAGGTGTCGCTGTGCTCTATATTTCCCACCGTCTCGAAGAAATTTTTGCACTGGCCGATCGCGTCACAGTAATGCGCGACGGTACTCATATTTCGACGAAAGTGATTGACGACGTGACAAATGAAAGCCTGGTCACGGAAATGGTCGGGCGCGATATGGAAGGTCGCTTTGCCCGCAAGCCATCTACGGCTACCGGCGAAGACATGCTGACGGTTCAGGGGCTAAGTAAGAATGGCGTATTTTCAGATATCTCATTCAGTGTAGAGAAGGGTGAAATCGTTTGTTTTTCCGGCCTTGTTGGCGCGCGGCGCACCGATGTCGCCCTTGCCCTTTTCGGGATTGATCCCGCGAACAGTGGAAAAGTTTCTATCGACGGTGTCGTGGCGAAAATATCTTCGCCGAAAGATGCTCAGGAACTTGGTATTGCCTATGTTTCTGAAGACCGACGCAAGTTCGGGATCGCAATGGATGAATCAATCACAAGCAACATCACGCTTCCAATGATGAATAAATATAGCAACTCAGTTGGTTTAATCGATTTCGACGCAGAAAGCAGGGACGCTATAGAATTTCGGATGCGCTTGAATATCAAGGCGGCGGATTTAGTTTCTCCCGTTGGCGCCCTTTCTGGAGGAAACCAGCAAAAGGTAATGTTGGCGAAATGGCTGAATACCGCGCCGCGTCTCCTTATAGTGGACGAGCCTACGCGGGGCATCGATATTGGGGCCAAAGCTGAGGTACATCAAATCTTGCATGAACTTGCCGCTGAGGGCGTGGCGATTATGATTATATCATCAGACTTACCAGAAGTGCTTTCTTTAGCTGACAGGATAATCGTTATGCGTGAAGGTCGGATTGCCGGAGAATTTATCGGCGATATTGCCACTGAAGGAAACGTAATGCATCTGGCCGTCGGCGCTGGCGTTCAGATGGAGTTTGCGTAATGCTGTCGTCGATTTCAAAAAAACTAGGTCCAAACGGGCAACGTGTTGCGATATTACTCCTCGTTTTGGTGGCCATTGCGCTGTTTTTTTCATCGCAAATTCAAAATTATCTTACACCTAGACTATTTGTACGAATCTCAACGTCGGTTTCAATAATTGCGTTGATTTCTGTTGGTCAGGCAGTGGTAGTTATGACCCGAAATATCGATCTTTCAATAGGATCGGTGGTCGGGTGTACGGCTTATTTCCTGGGCGGCATTTTGGCTAGTTTTCCTGACCTCGCGCCCGTCTTTGTCGTTCTGTTGGCAATGGGAATTGGCGCGTGCTTTGGACTCGTAAACGGACTGCTGGTCAGCCGGTTAAATCTTCCGTCAATTATCGTGACACTGGCCACATTGGCACTGTTTCGCTCGATCCTTGTGGAAAGTTCGGATGGAAGTTCAATTACAACTGGCTCGCTGCCTATTTGGCTCATTGAATTTGCCCGCCAGAATATGTTTGTCGTTGGCGGCTTCAAAGTGCGCTGGATGGTGGTGATCGCTTTGTTTGTAGTCTTTAGCATGCACTTTTTCCTGACCAAATTTCGTGCGGGTCGACAGTTTTATGCTGTGGGTTCCAATCCTGATGCGGCGGAATTTTCTGGAATCAATCTTAAACGCACCGTACTGCAAGCCTTTTTAATTTCCGGTGCGCTGGCCGGGTTAGCTGGGTTTATGTTCCTCGCCCGGTTTGGCAACATCACCGTTGTCGCTGGGCAAGGGCTTGAGCTGAAATCCGTTGGTGCCGTGGTCGTCGGTGGCGTGAACATTTTCGGTGGCTCTGGAAGCATTATTGGCGTGCTACTTGGCGCCACACTGATTGATTTGATCGATACCAGTCTTGTTCGATGGGAATTAGTGTCAGAGTTCTGGCGTGAAGCGATCTTGGGTCTTTTGATACTTTTTGCAGTGGCGATGGACACACTATTGGCGCGCCGGCTTTTGGGAGGGCGAAAACCTAACCCCTCAGACAAAGAACCTGAGAAAACAAAATTAGCATCTGGCCGAGTAAAGGAGAGCAGCACATGAGCACTGAAAACTTCACATCGCGCATCGTAAAAGCGTTGAATTCATGGGAAGGTTTTTTGCTTTTGGTGCTGGTACTGCTTTTCGTTGGCAATACCATCAACTCACCGTTTTTCTTTACGCTGAACAACCAGATCAACCTGTTTCAACTTTCGATCGAAAAAGTGATAGTCGCAGTCATCATGACGTTCGTCATCATCAATGCCGAAATTGACCTCTCAGTTGCATCGATTATGGGTTTCGCTGCATGCCTTTTTGGCTGGTTGTTTCAATCTGGAGTTTCTGCAAGTGGTGCGGTTGTCATCGTGCTTGCCGCAGGTGCCATTCTCGGCGCATTCAATGCTTTCTGGATTGCCTGGGTTGGCATCCCTTCTCTGGTTGTCACGCTAGCTACGATGATTGCGTTTCGTGGTTTTGCGCGCGTCCTTGTGGAAGACCGTGGGATCACAGGCTTCCCTGATTGGTTTGACAAGTTGGGGCAAGCGCCGCTAGTGGGGCCTATACCGCTTTCCATACTCGTGTTTTTCGTGTTGGTTTTCTTTTTCTACATTGTGCTGCAACGCACGGTATTTGGACGCCAAGTGTATTTCATCGGGTCCAACCGTGACGTTGCTGAATATTCAGGCATCAATGTACGAGGGGTTCAAGCAATCATTTTTACACTTTCGGGTTTAATCTCCGCCCTTGCTGGCCTTTTGTTTGCCGCGCGTCTTGGTGCTGTACGAGGTGATGCGGCCCTTGGGTTCGAGCTTGATATTATTACAATCGTGTTACTCGGTGGCGTGTCGATTTTTGGTGGCAGGGGCACTATGGTTGGCACCCTTTTGGCAATTCTCATCGTATTGAATCTTCGCAATGGTATGGCGCTTGCCAATATCACCGGGCACATCCAGACGGGGGTCCTTGGTATTTTGTTGATTCTTTCAGTCATGGTTCCAAATATACAGGAGTGGATCAAAAAGTTGAGAAAACTGGGAAAAGGAACCGTAGAATGAAACAGCGGACGACATCCGCACTAACCGTTGGTGGAATGGCCCTTAACCAGCCCATAGTTCGCAAGAAAGCCGTCTCGGAACTTGTGGTCCAGCGCGTTCTTGACCTCATCAAAGACGGTCAGCTTATCGCTGGTGAAAAACTTCCGTCTGAACGCGACCTAGCTGGTATTCTCGATGTGAGTCGTCCAACTGTGCGTGAAGCACTGCGTGCACTTTCGATTCTTGGTGTACTAGAAATTCGTCATGGTGGTGGTGTATTTGTAACCTCGCTTGAAGCGGGCGAACTTTTGAATCCATTAGATTTTTTCGTCTCTCTCAACCCCCAGAATATGTTTGAATTATTTGACGCTCGGATAGAATACGAGCCGATGATCGCAGCAATAGTGGCCACACGAATTTCGAATGAGGATCTGACTCACTTACAAGAACTTCTAGACGCTCAGCTGGCGGATCCAGATGACGCAAATACATTTCATGACACCGACGTGGAGTTTCACAAAACTTTACTGGACGCGTCTGGAAACGTTTTTTTGTCGCGTGTTGGTAAAATGTTACAATTCTTGGGTGATCAGGGCCGCCGGGTACTACAAAAAGAAAATCAGGTTCGTCGTCAGTCCATTGCCGACCACCAGGCTATTATGGCGGCACTTCACGCGCGCGATGCGCAAGCCGCTGAAAAAGCTATGCGTCAGCATATGATTAATGTCCGAAACGCACTTAAGGAGGCCACAGGTGCCTAAATCAAAAATAGCAATGATTGGCGCTGGTTGGTGGGGCGTTGAAGCCTACGTTCCAGCGCTTTTGGAAAACCTAGATGTTGATTTTGTAGCTGTGAACCGGCGCAATCAGGGTGCGTTGGATAAAATCCTCGCCAAATACGATATTGCGCGCGGATATACTGATCATCGCGAAATGTTGCAAAACGAAGATCTGGACGCAGTGGTTATCACATCACCGCACACCCTTCATTTTGAACATGCGCGTGATGCGCTTGAAGCCGGGTGTCACGTACTGATCGACAAGCCGATGGCAACAAGTGCCGAAGACGCCCGCGCATTGGTCAAACTGGCGGAAGAAAAAGGTCGTGAAATCCTTATTCCTTACGGATGGAACTACAAAGATTTCGCGACAACCGCATCTGAATTGATTGCTGATGGACGCATTGGAGAGATACGCCATGTGAGCTGTCAGATGGCGACTTTCACCTTTGATCTGTTTGGCGGTGATGGCCTTAGCGAGGCTGCAGATCATATGTTCCAGCCCAACAAGTCAACTTGGGCTGATCCCGATAAAGCGGGGGGGTACGGTTGGGGACAGCTGAGCCACGCTCTGGGTCTGTTGTTCCGGCTTGTTGATTTGGAGCCTTCTGAGGTTTACGCGCTCGAAACCAAGTCGGCGGCTAATGTTGATTTGTTGGATGCAGCCATCTTGACCTTTGCCAATGGTGCTAAGGCGAGTTTGTCGGGGAGTGCATTGGTACCCAAACATTGCTCCTACCAGCTTGATATTCGCGTCTTTGGATCGGAAGGCATGCTTCTTATCGATATGGAACGGTCGCGCATGGAATTGCGCCGATTTGACGAGGACGACGTCGTCCTCGATCTGGCACCGAACGCTGGCGAATATATGGCCATCGAACCGATCCATCGGCTTGCTGAAGTGTGTCAGGGCACCGCAAAAACCATTGAAGCCAACGGGGTAGTTGGTATGCGCGCGATCGAAGTTCTGGATGCCATGTACCGTTCTTTCAGATCTGGAAAATCGGAGGCAATTTAGATGACGTGGAAAAACAAAAGATCTGACATTGTAAAGGGTGGGTTCTCGACCCCTCTTGATGCACCGATGATACCCAGTTTTCCGTTCACGTTTCGCGATATCAAGATTTTCACATTGGTCTATCGCACTGATGTTGAGGCGATGCGCGCTTTGCTGCCCGAACCGCTTGTCCCCACGGGTGACGAAGTGATGATCCATTTTTATCAGATGAACGACACGTCGTGGGTTGGGCCTTACAACGAAGTGAACGTGATGTTTGGTGCCGAGTTGCCGGGTAAAGCAGTTGGTTCTTACTCACCATATCTGTTTCTTTCGTCAGATGTTGGTGTCACCCATGGGCGGGAAATTCACGGCCAACCAAAGAAACTTGGCAACCCAAAGATCGACTTCAGGGGCGACCTGATTGTTGGAAATCTTGAACGAAACGGAATTGACGTCGTTACTGGCACGATGCCTTACAAGCAACAAGAAGCTGATATATCTGAACTTTCTGATGTTTTTCCGTTTGCAACCAACATAAATCTAAAAGCTGTTGATCATATTGATGGGTCGCCAGCAATCCGTCAGCTCACCTCGAGAAGCCTGTCTGATGTAAAGGTCACCGAATGCTGGCGTAGCCCCTGCACCACGGAACTTCGCGCAAATGCGCAAGCGCCTGTTCACCGCCTTCCAGTTCGCGAAATGCTGGACGGCTTTTTCTGGGCTGCCGAATTTACCCTCGTTCCCGGTGAAGTTTTACTCGATTACCTGAAGGAGGAAGAATGATGTCCAGCTATGCATGGATTCTAAAAGTACGGCCTGGATATGAAGAAGAATACAAGCACCGCCATGATGAACTCTGGCCAGAAATGGATGCAGCACTTCGTGCGTCGGGACTTAAGTCTTATCATATTTTCCGCCACGGGCTGGATTTGTTTGGCTATTTCGAAACGGACAATTTACAAACCACGATAGATTTCCTCAAAGACGATCCGGTGAACGCAAAATGGAGCGAATATATGGCTCCAATCATGGAAGTCGATATTGATTCCAGCACCGGATTCCCCTTCCTTTTACCTAAACAATGGAGCCTCGACCAATGAGCCTAGACCTTAACAACAAAAAAGCCCTTGTCACCGGAGGTGCACGCGGCATTGGTTTCGCGACGGTCGAGGCATTGGCAAAAGCTGGTGCTGAGGTGACGTTTACAGCGCGCAACCAACCATCAATTGACAAGGCGCTTGGTGAACTTCCCGAAGGAGTTACCGCGCGTGGTGTTATTTGCGACGCAACGGATCAGCCTGCGGTTAAGGCTCTTATGGCTGTAGGATTTGACATTCTGGTCAACAACGCCGGTGTTATTAACCCGATTGGGCGGATGACGGATGTGGACATTGGCGACTGGGCGAAAAACGTCGAGATCAATCTAACTTCGGCATTTTATGTAATCCAACAGGCACTGCCGTATATGATCAAGAATGGTGGCACAATTGTGAACCTGTCTTCTGGTGCTGCGCATAACCCGATGGAAGGATGGAGTGCTTATTGCTCCAGCAAAGCAGGCGTCGCGATGTTAACGCGGTGCGTAGACAAAGAATATGGCGAACAGGGCGTACGTATTTTCGGCTTTGCCCCGGGTGTTGTTGATACTGGCATGCAGGGATCAATTCGCGAAAGCGGTATCAATCCCGTGAGTGATCTCAAGCGTAGTGACTTAGCGCCGGCCTGGGAGCCTGCACACGGAATTGCTTGGCTCTGTACTTCGGCTGCCGATGAGTTGGTTGGCAGTGAAATTGACGTACGTCATGAAGATTTTCGCCGGCGCGCTGGTCTGGAGATTGCAGCATGAGTGCAGATGTTGTCATAACCGATGCAACCTTCCCGGATGTCGAAAGAGAACGTGCTGTAGCAGAGGCGCTGGGGGCAAGCTTTGAGCTTTGCGACTGTCGTACACCCGAAGACGTGGCGGCAGCTGTAAAAGGTGCAAAAGTTGCCGTAGTGCAATTTGCAGAACTAAATGCCGAAGCGGTGGAAGGGCTCGCGCCGGATGCGACCGTGATACGCTACGGCGTGGGGTACAATAATCTTGACGTTGCCGCGATGAACAAGCGAAATATTCAGGGTGTTTATGTCCCTGATTATTGTACGTCGGAAGTGGCCGATCATACCGCAGCGATGATCCTGGCCAAATTACGTAAACTGGAAGCGTTTGATACATCTGTTCGAGCTGGTGACTGGGCCGCAGTCAAGATCGCCAAACCGATGAAAGCATTTGGCAACACTAAGATTGGTTTCTTCGGGTTTGGCCGGATCGCGCAGGCCGTAGCTGAGCGGCTCGCCCCATTTGGGTTTCAGTTTCTAGCCACCGATCCCATGTTTGATGAGGCGAAAAACAATCCGCTGAAGGTAAAAGGTGTATCTTTTGAAGAGTTGATCTGTGAGTCAGACTGCATCTCGTTGCACGCTCCTGCAACACGAGACACTATTGGCCGGATGAATGCTGATGCCTTTGCGAAAATGAAATCGACATCTTACGTGGTTAATTCTGCGCGTGGTGACCTGATTGATGAAACCGCATTGGCGACGGCGCTTACCAACGGTGAGATTGCCGGTGCGTCAGTTGATGTATTTTTGCAAGAACCCTTGGCAGCAGACTCCCCTCTCAGATCTGCACCGAACCTTACGATGTCGCCCCATGCAGCATGGTATTCGGATGTTGCTGTTGAAAGCCTCCAAAGCCTTGTAGCAGATGAAATCACACGTGCGCTGACAGGCAAATCTGCGCGCCGCCCAATTCCGGGTTCTAAACCCACAGAAATACAGGAAGCATTATGAAATTCCTCCGATATGGCCCGCGCGGCTCAGAAAAACCCGGCATTCTTGACGATGCAGGAAACATTAGAGACTTGAGTGGTATTACCAGCGATATTGCCGGTGATGTGCTGAGCGATCTTGGCCGGTTTGCAAATCTTGATAGCCACAGTTTGCCAATTGTTGAGGGCGATCCGCGCATTGGTGCTTGTGTGGCGCGTACAGGAAAATTCATGTGCATCGGTTTGAACTACGCAGATCATGCGGCGGAAAGCGGGCTGGATGTTCCGTCTGAACCGGTGTTATTCATGAAGGCGACTTCGGCAATATGTGGGCCTAACGATCCGATCGTCATCCCGCGTGGATCTGAAAAGACGGACTGGGAAGTGGAGCTTGGTGTCGTCATCGGCAAGTCGGCAAAATACGTGACTGAAGAAGATGCGTTGGATCACGTCGCTGGCTACTGCGTAATTAACGATGTATCCGAGCGTGCCTATCAAACTGAACGTGAGGGACAGTGGACCAAGGGTAAGTCCTGTGACAACTTCGGCCAAACCGGCCCGTGGTTGGTAACCCCAGACGAAGTTGGCGATCCCCAAAACCTTTCAATGTGGCTAGAAGTTAACGGCGAACGTGTTCAAAATGGTTCAACGACGACTATGGTTTATGGAGTAGCGCATCTTATTGCTTACCTGTCGAATTTCATGACGCTTGAGCCTGGCGATATCATTTCTACTGGTACACCTCCGGGCGTTGGTCTCGGTTTCAAACCACCGCGTTATCTAAAAGCTGGTGACGAAGTTGAACTGGGGATCCAGGGTTTGGGTCAACAAAAACAGCTTTGTGTTTCTGATGAGTAAAGCATATAAAATCAAAAGCGTTGAAGCTATCCCGGTCTCCTATCAAGAGCCAACGGATCACAACCGGTTTCGTGCAGTTTGTCTGGTCAAAATCACCGGTGAAAATGGTCAAGTAGGCTGGGGCGAATGCTGTTCCTATTTTCCTGAAGCAACGTTGGCCGCAGCCAAAATCGTTGAAGGACTTTCCGAGATTGTTGTTGGCCGAAACGCTATGCATACGGCTGGCATCTGGCACGACTTGCACGATCACAGCTGGTGGTATGGAACTGGCGCTGGTCTTGTATCAATCGCGATCTCGGGGATCGATATTGCGCTTTGGGACCTCAAGGGCAAGATGCTTGGCGTCAGCGTGCTCGACCTCTTGGGCGGACCAATGCATGAAAAAATGCCAGCAGTCGCCAGTTTACATGGCACCAAAGCAACCATCGAGGAAATGGCTGAAGAAATTTCGATCCATACCGCTACGGGCTTGCATGGGGCGAAAGTTGGATTTGGGAAACGTGGAGAGGCTAATCTTGGCTTTGACCATGATCGCGATGTCGATTTTGTCCGCCAAGTTTCCGAGGCGATGGGGCCCAGCAAGATGCTGATGATTGATCTGGGCGTCAAGAATTTCTGGGATGTTCCAACTGCCATTCGCCGTGCGCGTGTCTTTGAAGATTATGGTGTTCACTGGCTTGAAGAACCTTTGGGGCACGATGACCCTGAAGGATACGCAGCACTTCGTGCGGCGACCGGTATACGTATTGCCTACGGTGAACGTGAATGGAATGCACGGGGCGTAAAGCGGATCGTTGACACTGGAACGGTTGACGTGATCGGGCTTGATCCCGGGCGGGTCGCCGGAATCACTGGGTTCGCCAAGGCGGCGGAAATATGTGCTCAATCCCGCCGTCAGGCGAATGCTCATAACTTCTCGACGGCCATAGTCGGGGCTGCAAGCCAGGCGCTAAGTTGGTCCAATCCGGCGTGTACAATGCTTGAACTTCAGCCAGTTTATGGCCCGGCGCAAAAAGACCTGGTAGACAAGCCTATCTGGCATGAGAAGGGGTATGTTCCGATGCCCACGGGGCCGGGTCTTGGGATTGAAATTAACGAAGACCTTGTCGCGTCCGCGCGTATGGACAAATAGGAGACAAAAATGAGTGATAATCTCAGTTTTGGCTTAGAGGGCAAAACCGTTCTATTGACAGGCGCTACCGGCGCCATAGGCGGCGCCGTTGCCAAAGGTTTTTCAGAAGCTGGTTCTAAAGTGGCTGTGGTCGACATTGATCAAGCCCAATGCGATGAATTCGCCCAGGAACTAGGGCCGCAACACGCTGGTTTCGGCGTCGATCTGACCGATACCGCACGCTTGCCCTCACTTGTTAAGAAAATCGATAGCACACTTGGCAAAATTGACGTTTTGGTGAACATTGCTGGTGTTATCAAACGAGCGGACGATTTGTTTCAAGTATCGGAATCTGATTTCGATTTCCAGATGGACATCAACGTAAAGGTGCCGTTTTTTCTCAGTCAAGCTGTTGCAAAATTGATGGTTGACGACGGCCGGAGTGGTGTGATCATCAACTATTCCTCACAAGGCTGGATGTCAGGTGGGTTTGGCGGGTCGGTCGTTTATAATGCAGGCAAAGGTGCAATCACAACCATGACCCGTGGTCTCGCACGCAGTTGGGCAGACCATGGAATTCGCGTAAATTCGGTTGCGCCGGGTTTGGTGGAGACACCAATGCTTGGACTAGATAGAATGAGCGGAGGTCAAATCGAAAATATGGTGGGTGGCATTCCACTCAAACGCTTGGCGCAACCCGGAGATCATACAGGCGCAACCTTGTTTTTGGCAAGTGATCATGCGGCTTACATGACAGGTGCAACGATCAATGTAAGTGGTGGGTTCTTGATGTATTAAACTAACCTCCCTGACGACTCAGGCCCGGCCTAACGCTGGGCCTTTTTTATCCGATGGGTGCGTCCGGAACGATTAAACCGCGGTTCTTCATTTCTGTCCACAGCTCTCTGGGAATATTTAAATTGAAATTTTCCATATTTCCAGTAATTTGACGCGCTGTTCGGGCACCTGGAATAATCGAATAGACAGCTGGATGAAGGAGCGGGAATTGCAACGCTGCGGCCATCAGCGGCACGTTGAATTCCGCGCAACAATCCTGAAGCCCAATGGCTCGAGCGCGAATGTAATCCGGGACGGGGCCATAATTATAGCGCACGTCTGGATTTGTTGGATTTGTTAACAATCCGGAGGCAAACGGTGAACCAACAACAATTTTTATCCCGCGCTCGATACATCTCTTCATTGCCGTATTTAGCGAATTTTGATCAAGAAGTGTGTAGGGCATCGCAACAAGGAAAAAATCCAAATCGATACGATCTGCAAAAAATTCGAAATCGCCCAACGCGTTGATACCCATTCCGACCGACGAAATTTCTCCACGTGATTTCAAATTATGAAGATACTCCAACCCGCTATCTTTGAGCTGTTGGTAGTATCTGTCAAATTTATCGCCATGATATCCTTGGTCCAGATCGTGAATGATCAGCGCGTCAACCGAACTTTGGCCAAGGCGCAATTGGCTTTGTGTATAAGATACTGCGAGTCCCTCTGCGGTGTAGTCATATTTGACTTCGAAATTCTGTCCACCGCACCATTGGACGCGCTTGTCTTCACCGCGTGGCGCCGGAAGATACACGCGCCCAACTTTAGTTGAGACGTAGTAACCTTGCCGTGAATGCTGTCGTAACAATCCGCCCAAACGGTGCTCGCTCAGCCCGTGCCCATACCAAGGTGCTGTATCATAATACCGCACGCCTGCATCCCATGCAGTGTCTAGAGCCAGCCGAGTGTCGGCTTCAGAAGTTTCGACAAACAGGTCACCAAGTGGCGCGCAACCAAATCCAAATTGGGGCATTTCAATGGAAGAAATCGGTGCCGTTCGCGGCGGGTATTTTGTGGGATTATCTGCTGTTGAACTCATGGTGACTCCGTTTTTTTTTGCAAAAAGGTAATTGGCATTGATTTATATATTTTATGACTTGGTGTCACTGTTTGGATTTAGTTTCCTTACTGTAATGTGTAAGAATACGACGTGCCTTTGTCAGACGAAATCACTTGAGACAGGCAGGGTGACTTTGTCACCTCGGCCAATGACAAAACACCCTGCATCTCGCTACTTTAAACCTGGCCCGGGGTTCCTGGACCATCTTGCTTGGGTCTGTGGACTGGGGATCAAGAGCCACGCCCTACGTTTCCGCCTTCAGTGTTGCATGAGCTCAATTTGCGCTGGACGGTTTTGCTTGGTCCGCGGTCCGTGGACCAAGCCACGCGCGCCTAGCCACACCATCAAAAATGGGGTATAATAAA
>DLQI01000049.1 GCA_002478745.1 Rhodobacteraceae bacterium UBA7436
CATTAGACGAGGCTTTACCGTCGCCTCACATATTGCGCTTGAACGCTTTGCAACAGGAACGTTGGGCGCGCATCGTTTGGGAGAACCCGATGACATTTCGAGAATCAACTCAGAGGCTCAAAGTTAGCTGTGCGGTGGTTGCTGTGGGCGCAATTTCACTGATACTCACGGGCGCCGTCAGCGCACAGGAATATACTGCGCGACTGTCGGTGCACTGGGGACCAACACACCATAGTGCAATTCACGCCAAGATGTTCGCTGACGAGGTTAACAAACGCGCCGATGGGCGGCTTCGTATCGACTATTTTCCGTCCGGTCAGCTTTTTGGCGTCCGCGAGCAACTTGGCGCGGTTACCTCTGGAGCCATTGAGATGGGCGGTATCGTCGGGGTGGTGTCGTTTCCGCCGATCAACAAGAATTTTAACGTGGTTTCGATCACCGGTATGTTCGACAGCTATGGCGAACAGCGCGCATTCTTTCAGGACGATCCAACTGGCAAGGCCGTTTGGGATGACATTACAAAAAAATCAGACTCTGTACTGTTGATGTATGACCCCGTTGGTCCTGTGATGACCTTCTCAACACAGGAATTGAATGGCGTGAAGTCGATGTCAGGCTTAAAGGCTCGGGCCTTGATCGGGGCAGAGCGGCCGATGTGGGAGGCACTTGGCGCCAACACGGTGTCCATGCCGACGGGGGAGGTCTATTCTGGTCTTCAAACCGGTATGATCGACACGATCAACAGCCCTCCAGGTTCCATCCGCGCGTTCAGCTGGTGGGAATACCTTACTCATGGTCAAAAGCCATACCAATACTACGCGGATGCCTACATCATGGCGAACAAGACATGGTTCAACGGGCTCCCTCAGGACTTGCAGCAATTGCTGATCAACGTGGGCCAAGAGGTCGGCCAAATATCGACTGACGAGATCCTGAAGACAGGCGAGGAAACGCTGACAGAATTTCAAGAACGTGGTGGGATCGTCACCAAACTCGAAGGCGACGCGCTGGCCGAATTCAACACGTTGATGAGCGACAAAGTGATACCAGTCATTGCAGACACAGTTGATGCAGATGTTATCTCAGCAGCTTCTGCTTTCGCCGCCAACTGAGATGAATGAAAGCGAACGCCTGCGCAGTCTGTGTGGGCGTCACACTAACACCTGCGGGGCTGTTTTCTAATGACAACGATCTTGTCGTTAATGCGTATCCTCAACGGCGCGCTTGAAAAACTCACCGCTGTGATATCTTCCAGCCTTGCGGCGATTATGGTTCTGGCCCTGACCGGAAGCGCAGTGACACGCTATATAAGCGGCACCGGGTACGACTGGTTCATCGAATTGCCCCCGGCGTTGGTGCCTTGGATGGTTTTTCCGCTACTGGGGCCGTTGCTGCGGTCAGGATCGCATATTCAGGTCGACCTGCTGCCTACTCTCTTGGAGGGCAAGGCGGCGCTGTGGCTCAAGTTGTTTGTCTATTCACTGATGGTTTTGGGGTCATTGATTTTCCTGCAAGCGGGGAATGAGGCTGTAGCTTTGTTCCGTCGTCTTGGCCAACTCATGGAACTGGAAATCGAACTGCCGATCTGGTGGATGTATTTGGCGTTTCCAACTGGTTTTTTCATTCTTTTGCTCTTTTCATTTGAGTTGTGGCTAGAGACGCTCTGTGAACTGACAACCCGTGAAGGAACCGCATCATGAACGCTGCTGCTACGTTACTTTCTATGCTCTTGCTGCTTTTGTCGGTGCCGATCTTTATGGTCTTTGGCCTGGGCAGTGCTTCAGTGGCGATACTTGGCATGGACCTTCCATGGTCCACACTTATTCAGGTCTCCTTTGGATCGATGACCAAACATGTGCTGATCGCGGTGCCGTTGTTCATTTTCACGGGCATGGTCATGCTGCGAGGTGGCGCCGCGGCAAGGCTGGTTCATTTTGCCACCACATTGGTTGGCCATTGGCCTGGTGGCCTGGGTTTGGCGATGATCCTTGCTATGGGTTTTTTCGCAGCGTTCTGCGGATCTATTCTGGCGGCGATTACTGCGGTAGGTACGATTATGATCCCAAAGATGGTCGAACAAGGCTATCCAAAACCCTTTGTAATCGTGCTCGCAGCCTCTGCTGCGTTTCTGGAAGCGCTGATCCCACCGTCTAACGCAGCGATCCTTTTCAGCGCGCTGACCGATGTGCCAGTGTCGCGCACATTTGCCGCGGGTTTCGTGCCGGGCATTGTTTTGCTGGTTCTTTTGTCCATCGTTGTCACATGGCGCTGCCGCAATCTACGCAACCCTGAGAAAGCGACCGCCGCTGAGCGTTTGTCAGCCTTCCGCTCCGCCGTACCGGGATTATTCACGCCATTTATTATTCTGGGTGGCATCTATGCTGGATTGCTGACGCCCTCTGAATCTGCCGCCGTTGCGGGTATCTGGGCCATTCTGATGGGTATTTTGATTTATCGGGAGCTGACGTTTCGCGCGCTTTTAGACGCTTTGCATCAGACCGCGCGGATCACTGCTGTGATCTTTTCCATCATCGCGATGGCCACCTTCTTGAGCGTTGTTTTAACCTAT
>DLQI01000152.1:0-23970 GCA_002478745.1 Rhodobacteraceae bacterium UBA7436
TGAAGATCAAGGGGACTTGGCTTTTTTGAAGCCTAGTGCTGAATCACTTGAGGAAAGCGCAAGCTTGGCAGCCGGAGACATTATCGAGTTCGATGTAAAACTAGAACATGGCTTCCGTTTTGTGTCTAACCATGCATTAGTCGATTGCTACCAAACACGTGACCTCGCAGCAGACATCAAGCGTGCGGGAAGGGTGGCAGTATCCTCTACGATCAAGCCTGTGTCGGTGGATTACCGGAGGGTAGCGTGCTGAGTTTTGTTCAGCCGCCTCGTGATAGGGCGGCTACACCAGTTCTCGCAACTTCGACCAAACCCAGTGGACGCATAAGATCTGCAAATGCATCGATCTTTTCTGGCGCGCCCGTAATTTCAAACACAAAGCTGTTTAGTGTGCTGTCTACAACGTTTGCGCGGAAAATGTCGGCTAGACGCAACGCTTCCACGCGTTTCTCGCCATCACCGGCAACCTTAAACATTGCTAACTCGCGTTCAACTGAAGGTCCCTCAACAGTCAGATCGTGCACTTCGTGAACAGTAACGATACGGCCCAATTGTGCTTTGATCTGTTCAATCACTTGTGGCGTGCCAGTGGTGACGATTGTGATGCGCGACAGCTTCCCTTCGTGATCAACCTCAGCAACTGTAAGGCTTTCGATATTATAGCCACGTCCCGCAAAGAGTCCGATAACACGGGCTAAAACGCCAGGTTCATTTTCTACCATGACAGCCAGTGTGTGGCGCTCAACGATGTCAGAAAAATTTGGGCGCAGGTTATATGCGGACTTGGCAGAAGTGCCATTTTTCAGGTTGAGGTCAGACATATCGAATTCCATTCGTCAAATTAGATCGGTTCGCGATTGAACCATTTAAAGTGGGTAGCTGCAGCAACTGATGTGGTGCCCCTTGCGCATTAGACCAGAACTGATCCTTTGGCGTCGATGGCGCCTTGGGTGTCAGCATCACCAAGCAGCATTTCGTTATGCGCTTTGCCCGATGGGATCATCGGGAAGCAGTTCTCGTGCTTTTCAACCAAGCAGTCAAACAAGACCGGACCGTCGTGGTTCAACATCTCCATGATTGCTTCATCCAGATCATCAGGGTCAGAACACAAGATACCTTTGGCGCCAAACGCCTCGGCTAACTTTACGAAGTCAGGCAAAGATTCAGACCAGCTGGATGAATATCGTTCACCGTGCAGTAATTCCTGCCATTGGCGCACCATTCCCAAACGTTCGTTGTTCAGGATGAATTGCTTGACGGGTAGGTTGTATTGCATTGCTGTTCCCAGCTCTTGCATGTTCATCAACCAGCTTGCTTCACCAGCGACGTTGATCACCAAGGATTCTGGGTGGCCCATCTGAACGCCAATAGATGCAGGGAAGCCGTAACCCATTGTGCCTAAGCCACCTGAAGTCATCCAACGGTTAGGATCTTCAAAGCCCAAGTATTGCGCAGCCCACATTTGGTGTTGGCCAACTTCGGTTGTGATGTAGCGGTCGTGGTTCTTGGTCAAAGCTTCAAGGCGCGACAGTGCGTACTGTGGTTTGATTACTTTGCCTTGCTGTGTGAATTTCAAGCATTCGATTGCTTGCCATTCTTTGATCTGGCTCCACCAGTTTCCAACGGCTGAAGAGTTGGTTTTGCGACCGCGAGATTTCCAAACTTTCATCAAGTCTTCGAGAACGTGGCCCACATCCCCAACGATAGGAATGTCGACGCGAATAACCTTGTTGATCGAGGACGGATCAATATCGATATGCGCTTTGGTTGAGTTTGGACTGAATTCGCTGATTACACCGGTGATACGGTCATCGAAACGGGCACCAATGTTGATCATTAGATCACAACCGTGCATCGCCAAGTTTGCTTCGTACAAACCGTGCATGCCAAGCATACCCAACCAGTTGTCGCCAGACGCTGGGTATGCGCCAAGGCCCATCAAAGTTGATGTGATCGGGAAATTTGTTGCGGCGACAAGTTCGCGCAACAATTGGCTGGCTGCTGGACCAGAGTTGATAACGCCGCCACCGGTGTAGAATAGTGGGCGCTCTGCTTTTTCCATAGCTTCAACTAGCTCAGTGATTGAGGTGATGTCACCCTTCACAGTCGGTTGGTAGTGCGATGTTGAGGGTTGCGGCGCGTTGTATGTGCCGCTTGCGAATTGAACATCTTTTGGGATGTCGATCAAAACAGGACCAGGGCGGCCACTGGTGGCAACGTGAAATGCCTCGTGCAAAACGCTGGACAAAGCATCAGTCTCTTTCACCAGCCAGTTATGTTTGGTGCATGGGCGTGTGATGCCAACGGTGTCCGCTTCTTGGAATGCGTCGGAGCCGATCATGAATGTTGGTACTTGGCCCGTCAAAACGATGATTGGAATGCTGTCGAGCAAGGCATCGGTCAGGCCCGTAACTGCGTTGGTCGCGCCGGGGCCAGACGTTACAAGGCAAACGCCGGGCTTGCCTGTGGAACGGGCGTACCCTTCGGCTGCGTGTACAGCACCTTGTTCATGACGTACCAGAACGTGCTTGATGTGGTTTTGCTGGAAAATTGCATCGTAGATTGGGAGGACGGCACCACCCGGGTATCCAAAGACTGTGTCCACACCTTGATCTATCAAGGCTTGAACTACCATTTCCGCTCCGGTCATTTGGCGTGTCATCTGTTGGGCTCCGTCTTCAAATCTATAGTTTATATGGCGCAAAAAAAAGCCCCCGTTTTGGCGAGGGCGCATGGGTACCTGAATGGCGCTCCGTTACCGGACCATGCGCTGTGTTCCTAAAATGACGACGACAAGTGTCATACTTTAAGGGCCTCTCATTTGCTTAAGTTCACATTATTGGCCGATTAGGGGGCCGTCAACAGCTCCATACGAAATAAGTATCACAAAATTTGCATTTTGAGACATTAAATTTCAAAATTAACGAACTTGGAGACATTTATGCAAATTTGTTAAGGTGAATTTGTCAAAAACTGCCATCTAGAATCACTGCTGCTTCCTACCGGACAGTTCCGGTCCCCTGCAGCACCCCGTGTTCCATAGCGTAAAGTGTCAAACCTGCGGTCGATGAGATGCCCAATTTGCGTTTTATGTTTTTGCGGTGAGTTTCCACAGTTCGAACAGAAATTTCCAACTCTCCAGCGACATCTTTGTTGGATTTTCCTTGGGCTACTTGCAACAAGATGGTCTGTTCACGCCCAGTTAGGGCTTCGCGGGCACCAACGTTTTTTGGCTTCAGCGATCCTGCAGCGCCTGTACATAGATACCGTTCACCGCTCATCACAGCATCGATTGCGAGTTTTATTTCATCGGTTGGTATGTCTTTTAGGATGTAACCCATTGCACCGTGCGAAAGTGCTGACGCGATATATTCCTGACTGTCGTGCATTGAGAGGATCAGCACGCGTGTCCCGGGCCTGCGTTCAAGAACAAGCTCAGTTGCAGTTAGTCCACCCATCTCTGGCATGTTCAGATCCATCAGGATTACATCTGGGTTCAATGTCTCAAGCTGCTCAACAACAGCGCGGCCATTGTTTAGGGTGCCCACGATCTCTAGTTCTGAATAGCTTTCGAGAACGGATTGGATACCTTGGGCAACCATCGGGTGGTCATCTACAATCACTACGCGGATGGGGAGGTTCATGTGTCGCTTTCAGATTTTTGTTGGGCCTTGATCTCTGGAGACAAAAGGCGGGTCAAGGGCACAGTTGCAAGGATAACTGTGCCACGGTTGGAGCCATGCGAGGATCGAATGATAAGATGGCCATCCAATTGTTCGACTCGCTCTTCCATGTTACGCAGCCCAATTCCAGCCCCGCGCTTGCGCATGGTCGCATTTATTCCGCACCCGTTGTCGCTTATTTTCAAGGTGGCCCCGTTTTTGTGACCGCGCATGTCCACTGAAGCACGTGTCGCGCTGGCGTGGCGTTCAATGTTGGTTAACGCCTCTTGGGCAATCCGGTAAAGCGCGGTCTTGGCATTTGAATCCAGGCGGTTGCGGAAGACTACTGTTTCAAAATCGGTTGCTATGCCGGTGCGCTGTTCAAAGTCTTCAACCAATGTTTTTAAGGCTGGGCCTAATCCTAGATCATCTAGCACGCCGGGACGGAGGTCGCGGCTGATGCGGCGAACTTCGGTGATTGCGGTGCCAAGATTTTCTATACCTTGCTCAAGAGAGCTATCAGCGTCAGGGGCCCCTTTGGCCAATCGGCGGCGTGCGCTTTCTAGGGCGTATCGCACACCGACAAGAATTTGACTGATCCCATCGTGCAGTTCGCGTGCCACGCGCCCGCGTTCTTCCTCTTGAGCATCAAACACACGCTGGGTTAGTTTTTTGAGTTTAGCATCCGCCAGTCGGCGTTCGCGGAAATTGATGACCATGCCTGAGCCAAAAACGAGAACCAATGCAGTGAGTGTAATAACGGAAATGTACCCAAAGGTGCTTTTTACGCGTGCCTCAACCTCGGCGCGGGCTGTGGCGACAGACGATAAAACGTCATCGATGAACACACCGGTACCAACGGCCCACCGCCAAGATGGAAAGGACGTGACATAGGTAATCATGCGACCTTCTTCACCAGTGGAGGGTTTAGGCCAAAGATGGGTCAGATACCCGTCGCCTTGGCGCGCGATCGTGATCAACTCATCGACAACAGCAACGCCTTCGCTGTCTGTATCCCCGGCCCAGTTTTGATTGATGCGGTCGGTTTGGCGTGGGCTAACCAAGTTAGTACCATCATAGTCATAAACGAAAAAGAACCCATCATCGCCGTAAATCATAGCAGACAAAATCTGGCGAACCCGCCGTTTCGCTTCTTCATCGTTAGGGGCGGCATTGCCATAAATAAAGTAAAACCCGTTGCGCGCTTGAGTCACGTAATTGCGCAACTCATCTTTTTTTGCTGCCAAAAGCTGGGTTTCCAATGACTTGATCTCACGTTCTGCAAGCGCGCGGGACTGTACAGTAACAAGCGTAGAAATTGCAGCCACGGCAAGGATCAAGGGAATGGCCGCAACGAGCGACAATTTTAATCCGTAGGTCAGTCGAAGATAAGGAAACAGGCGGGTCATAAACGAATCGATACGCGGGAATTAGTCCGAATCAAAGGGTTGATGTCGCAAACTGCATAACTCATCGTGCCTAAGTTTGCCGCGCTTTAGAGGTCGGAACCCCTGTTTATTATGCGTTTCAGGGATGAAAGCATTTTAAAAAAGGGTGGCCTACGCAGTAATAGGTATTCCCAAAAAAAAATGCGGCGTTAGTGTTTTGATATTCGAAACGACCGCGCGCGCAGCCTTGCGATGCGCGGGACACTATTATCTGGGAGGATAACTTATGGATCGTCGTTCATTTTTGAAGACATCTGCTATGGGCGGTACCGCCGCTGCTGCGACAACTTTGGCTGCACCTGCATACGCAACAGGCAAACGGACTTTGACAATGGTTACATCATGGCCACGCGGTTTCGCGGTTCTTGATGATGCTGCGTCATACCTAGAAAAGTTCACTAACGAAATGTCAGATGGCAACTTGACCATCGACAAAAAAGCTCCGGGCGAGCTTGTTGGCGCACTTGAAGTATTTGACGCTGTGTCTTCTGGCCAAGCTGATATGTACCACTCTGCCGATTATTATTTCATCGGTCAGCACCCTGCGTACGCCTACTTCACAGCAGTCCCGTTTGGCGGCACAGCTCAAGAAGTTATCAACTGGTATGAGCACGGTGGCGGTCAAGAACTGCACGATGAGCTCGGTGAAATCTTTAACCTCAAAGGTTTGTTGTCAGGTAACTCTGGTTCACAGTCTGGTGGTTGGTTCCGTAACGAAATCAATTCAGCGGCTGACTTCAACGGCTTGAAATTCCGTATGCCTGGTTTGGGCGGCAAAGTTTTGGGCAAATTGGGCGCTTCTGTTCAAAATATCCCAGGCGGCGAACTGTACCAAGCATTGTCTTCCGGTGCTTTGGACGGCCTAGAGTGGGTTGGCCCAATGGCCGACGAACGCGCAGGCTTCCAAGAAGTTGCAAAAGTCTACTACACAGCTGGTTTCCACGAGCCAGGTTCTGCTTTGGCGTCTTCCGTTAACTTGGACGTCTGGAACGACATGACACCACAGCACCAAGCAATTTTGCAAAACGCATCCCGTGCAACAACACACGTTCAGTTGGCCGAAACATTGGCAAACAACGGTGCTGCATTGGCTCGTTTGCAGGCGCAAGGCGTTAAAACACTTCAGTTCTCTGACGATGTTTGGGACGCATTTGGTGCGGCTTCCAAAGAAGTTATGGATGAAAACATGGGTGACGAATTGTTCGCAAAAACACGCGCATCATTCGAAGCTTCCATGGCGTCATCTTCTTCTTGGATCGACAAATCAGATGGCTACTACGTACAGCAACGCAACCGCGTTCTGGGCAACTAAGCCGTTTACCAAATCTATCGGAAAGGCCCCTTTTGAAAGGGGCCTTTTTGAACGGTATCGCAATCTAGGGCCAGCACAGCCTTGAAATGTTGCGCCGCGTTCCGCGGCTTGAGGGGGCACAATGACAGACGAAACAGTATGCACCGGATTTTTCCGGGCTGCGACAGATGCCAAGGGTGACATCAGCTGCTTGGACCAGTTTCAATCCAGTGGCGTTTTGCAATTCATCTCTGGAAATTTTCTGGAAGCTTTTTACAATGTACCGGTAGCGATCATCAACGCGCCGATGTGGTTGGATTGGCTGACGTGGGAGAACACGTTGGAAGACAAACAATCGCTAATGCGGTTTGTTTATTACGGCGGTTCTGTCGAATTTTTCTTTGTCCTTGCGACAATCATCTTGGGCATGACCATTTATGGCATGATCAATAACAAATTCATGTGGGGCGTCGTCAGTGTTCTCGAGGGCTTTGCCAATACGGTTGGTCGGTTCTTTGCATGGGCTGGTCTTGTGATGGTTCTACAACAGATCATGATCGTGTTTTTACAGCGCATCTTTACGCGCCCCGACATTTCGATCGGTTTTGGTATTCCTCTACAATTTGATATCAGTTGGTTCGCCGAAGAGCTGAAACTTTATAACGCTTTGGTCGTTTGCATGTGCGTCACCTATGCCTTTGTGCAAGGCAGCCACGTGCGTGTCGATTTGGTTTATGCGGCCGTCAAATTCCGGACCAAAAAGATGATCGACATGTTTGGGTCACTTATCTTCATGGTGCCATCTGCCGTTCTGACGTGGATGTATGGCTGGTACTTTTTATGGCGCCACCTGATCGTACCAAATCCTTCTGCGTCTGACACGTTAGATCGTCTGGTGAACAAGGCGCGCGCGCTGCGTTGGAATGTCGAGACCATCGGATTTAGCCCGAATGGCTTTACTGGATACTTCCTATTTAAGATTTTGTTGGTGGCCTTCACCGCAATGGTCTTTATCCACGCGATCGCGTTTTTCTATCGCTCGTTCCTTGAATGGAAAGAGGGTGAAGAAAGTGAAAACAAATACCTCGACAAGGATTCCTTGGGTGAAGGTGAAGAAGCCTATGAGGGGACCCACTGATGTTGTTTGGACTTGATGGCGTAGAAGTTGGCCTGATCATTGTCTTTATCACCCTGTTTGGTGGTATTCTTTCCGGCTTTCCAGTGGCGTTTGCCATTGGTGGTGCTGGTATCATTTCTTTTGGTATTATCGCGTCTTTAGACAGCGCGGGCCTGTTGATCCACCAAGCGATCGACGACTCGAGCCAGATGTATCAGGATTTGATCACTGCAGGAGTTGGTGCGGATAAAATCAGTATATTCAGGTATCCTGAATTGCCCCGCGTTGCCGAAGCTGTATTCCCTAAAGGCTGGGAAGTGGCGATGGATCGCAATGTATCCTTCGTTGTGAACCGCATGAACGAGCGTGTTCTGGCAGGACAATCCATTGAAACCCTTTTGGCCGTTTTGATGTTTGTTCTTATGGGGATCACACTAGAGCGTTCTAAAATTGCAAATGATTTGCTAACGACAATGGCGCGTGTCTTTGGCCCGTTACCAGGTGGTTTGGCTGTGTCCGTTGTTGTCGTTGGTGCATTCCTTGCCGCATCGACTGGCATTGTGGGCGCAACTGTTGTGACAATGGGATTGCTGGCCCTACCAACAATGTTACGCAATGGGTACAGTCCCGAGATTGCGACGGGGGTCATCGCGGCTTCAGGTACTTTGGGGCAGATTATTCCACCCTCAATCGTAATCGTTTTACTTGGCACTTTAGCGGGGGATTTGTATTCCTCAGCACAAGAAGCCCGCGCAATTTCAGTTGGCTGTACAGATGCTCTAAGCTATCTTGGGGAACCTGCGGTTCTATCTGTTGGCACCTTGTTCCAGGCGGCATTGGTACCAGGGATCTTGCTGGCCGTTCTTTATGCGCTTTATGCATTTGGATACGCTTTGCTTAATCCCAGCAAGGCACCAGCGGTACAGATGGGCACAACAAGTTCCGAACCCATCACACGCAATGAAGCAATGACATTCTTCCTTTTCGTACCAATCGCTTTGATTGTAGGAACAGTTCTTTTGGGGAATTTGGGTATTATCGGCGGCCAAAGCACCGTGATCTCAGCGTTCTCTGACATTGGAGATAGTGCATCACTGCGGACCAATGTGTCTGAGGCGTGTAAGGTTGCAATGATCGAATTGCATGGCCTTCCAGCATGGGATGCAGCCATCGCGCAACAAGTCGCAATTGAGGCTGCTGGTGGGGTCGTCCAATCCGAACGTCTGTCCGAAGAAGCATTCGCGATTGCACAACAGGCCAAGATCGATGGCGCGGCACCCATTGGTACTGGCACGGCAATCTTATTGTTGTTGTTTAGCCTTGTGATGGTGATCGGACGCGGGGTTTCCCCATCGTCGAATACGCGGCCTCTTATCATCGGTGGCATTGGTGTCTTGGTCGCATTGTTGGTGGACATTGTTATTTTGGGTCCTTCCAATTCGCCTGGTTCTTACGTTGTGATCATGTTTTTACCCTTCGTGGCGGTCCTTTACGGTGTCGTTCATGCCGGCGCGATGTGTGCCAAGAATGAGTTGATCCGCGTTGTCTTCCCACCGCTGATGCTGATCGTTGCGGTTCTTGGTTCGATTTTGGGTGGTATCACCAACCCGACGCCAGCCGCTGCACTTGGGGCAGGGGGCGCGATCATGTTGGCAGCCTATCGTAAATTGTCTGACACAGATCGTTCACCAAAGGTGATCATCTGGTCCACGCTAGCAATTGGGGTTTGTATCCTTGTAGGCGTGAATTTCGACCTGCGGATAAATCAGGATGACGTGAGCTTTGAAAGCTGGTTTGCCTTCTTCGTTGCATATGGTGCTTATCTTTATGCCATGTTTGGCTTGCTGTTCTCGTGTTGGATCCTTTTCACTTCAGGTGTTTTGACCCCTGTTGTACGTGAAACCGCCAAGGTGACATCGATGGTCTTTACCATTCTGATCGGGTCACAGTTGTTGAACCTTGTTGTTATCAGCTTTGGGGGTGAACATTATATTCAGCAGTTCCTCAAATCATTCGATAACGAGATCACAGTGTTCTTGATCGTGATGCTTGTGCTGTTCGTCTTGGGCTTTGTTCTGGATTTCCTTGAGATCATTTATATTGTTATCCCGATTGTTGGCCCTGTCATTTATGGCGGCACATTCGATCCTAAGTGGGTAACGATCATGATCGCGGTGAACTTACAGACTTCGTTCTTGACGCCGCCCTTTGGCTTTGCGTTATTCTATCTGCGCGGAGTTGCACCCAAAGAAGTCACTACGCGGCATATCTATCGTGGGATTGTCCCGTTTGTGTTGATCCAGATCGCAGGGTTGGGCTTGTTGTGGACCTTCCCGAGCGTGGTGACGTTCCTGCCGGATTTGATCCCGAACTAACTTTCACAATAAACCAGACTAAAAAGGCCACCCTTCGTCGGGTGGCCTTTTTGCTGCTGGTTCCAAATTGAGGATGGCTAAGGTGGCAAAATACCGTTCGTGTACATCGCTCGATGTAACTGCAGCCATTTTGGAAATTTTCTAAGCTCTCTTATATCAGCGGGCGGATTGAATGCCCGGCAAGCGAATGTTGGCGACTTGTTCTGAAATTGGATCGTTGGACAAGGGATGCATGTCGGCGGATATTTTGCTCGGATCCGGAACTGGTTGCCACCGACCACCAGTGAATATTTCTAGGCCTGCAAAGTTTGCTTTGTAGCCCATTTTCTGGCTACCTGGGACCCAATACCCGAGATAGACATACGGTAGATTAGCTTCTTGCGCGATACGGATGTGATCGAGGATCAAGTAGGTGCCAAGGCTTTGGCGCTCGAGATCTGGATCGAAAAACGAATAGACCATGCTTAGCCCATCCGCCAATACGTCTGTCAGACCGACGGCGATCAGCTCGTCATCCAATGCATATTCAACCACACGACTGCGAATGGGGGTTTCTTCGATCATCGCTGCGAATTCAAAGACATCCATTTCTGCCATGCCGCCATCGGAATGACGTGCATCTAGATAAGTGCGGAACAAGTCGTACTGGGCCTCAGTCGCCCAAGGGGATGTGGCGCGTCTGGATACATCAACATTACGCCGGATTACCCGCTTCTGACTCTTGGTTGGCGAGAAATGCCTGATATCAATGCGGGCGGACAAGCAAGCTGAACACTCTGCGCAAGAAGGGCGGTAAAGGACATTCTGGGACCGTCTAAAGCCCTGTTGGGATAGGCTGTCATTCAGGTCTTGTGCATTGTCACCTTGAAGTGCTGTGAACAGCTTTCTCTCGGTCCTGCCATCAAGGTACGGGCAAGGTTGTGGTGCCGTCACATAAAACTGGGGCGCTATGGGGAGTGTGTGGCGCATTCAATTACTTAAGCTTCGATTCAACCTTAGCACACTATCATTGCGTGTAAATGTTTGAACTGCGGGCAATTACCGGCGTGCTTGTTTGTTTAACATGACCGTTCCTAAGACATGATCGGTTAAACTTTGACCACGCATACTGGCGCACATCAATACAATAGAGACAGCCTGCAGCAAAAAAATACCTATACTTATAGTATAGCCAAGCGTGTGAAGTGCGGCTTCAGTCAAATCAAGGCGCGCACCGGTGCGATTGCGCAACTCGATCGATACAAGCCTCATACCCCATGTGGCTGATCCGTTTGCGATGGTAATCGTACGGTAAGCAAAACCAACCACCAGCCACATCAGCGGCCAAAATAAGATGCCTAAGAAGCCTGTAAACGGCAGCACAATAAGGCAAATACCCAAGATAATGACTGCATCGAGGACCCACGCAAAAAGCCGTTTGGTAGGAACGTTTTCGTAGAAAGCGGATTGGCTGATTGGATCTGGTAGATGTGTCATTGTTTCACTCTGTTTAGGGGGAATTGCCTCAGCCCCGTGTAGGGGCTGAGAGCTAGTAAGTTCAAGGTTCAGACTATGCTGCTGTGTCACCTTTGTCAGATGAGCCAGCACGATCATCCATGAACTGATCAAATTCAGCTTTGTCTTTTGCATCACGCAAGCGTTCGAGGAAAGATTCAAAATTGTTTTGCTCTTCCTCGAGACGACGAAGCGTGTCTGCTTTGTAGGTGTCAAAAGCTGAATTACCTGTTGGTTTCATTGCATGCATAGCATGACGTCCCATGCCGTTTGAGGTGCGGTGTGATTTCGAAAACATACGTTTGCTCCAGATCATATATAGCAAGAGGGCTAAACCAACGGGCCAGCAAAAGATGAAACCCAACACCATGGCCGCGATCCATGCGCCTTTGCCTTTTTCATCCAGCCAGTTTTCAGACCGGGCGAACCAGCCAAGGGTCTGAGCCGTTGGTGCGTTTGTGGATAAGGATGTCATTTTGATGCCTTTCATCTTTGGTTAAAAATTAAATGTGAGACGCAATGTAAATGCGCTTTACATTACTTAAGATGGCTATTGCGGGGATTTACGCAAGGCTTAATGTGAATGTTTTTTACATTAACTTACTTTATGTAAATAATTCAGTTAGTTATGGGGGGGTGAGATTCCAGGGTTTCTTTAATGGAAAAGCTGAAAATGTGCTTTTTTGCCCCCGCTGAGTTCTATGTCTTTGAATCGGAGGGTATGTAATTCCTAATCTCAGAGGCGGCATCGGCCAAATTAACTTCATCTATCGGCATACCGGCCCCAAGGGCTTCTAGGTGACCGTGTAGGCACTTTTGAGCTTTGTTTATGTTCGCCAAGTGAAACCTCGCCTCGTAGCGTGTAACTGCCATTGACCTAACGATGGTGGCAGTCAAAGTAGGAGGATGAGTTTTGAAGCTGAACTGACCCGCTGCCCGCGCCCTTTTAACCCCGAACGTGGGGCCGAAACGGCTGCTTTGGTTCATGGGGTCGCCCCTGCCATTTCAGCTTTGATAGTGGGCGCAACTGGCAGCAGTCCTTATTTGGCAAACTTGGTTGCGAAAGAAGCGGATTGGATTGCTTCAGCCTTTGATAATCCGAATTCTGCGGTTGAGACAGAATTGGCCGCATGCTTGTCTTGTGGTTATGATGTTGTCGGTTCACGGCTTCGCCAAGCAAAGCGTAGGATCGCTTTGTTAACTGGTTTAGCTGATCTTGGCGGGGTCTGGTCCTTAGAAGAAGTCACGGGAACGCTTAGCCGATTTGCAGATACGGCCACCACCGTCGCAATGCGTGCCTCGATAGCTCAGCAAATTAAGCGCGGAAAATTACCTGGCCAGGACGAAAACGACATCGAAACAGCGGGCGGTATGGTTGCACTTGCTATGGGTAAGATGGGTGCGAATGAATTGAATTATTCGTCAGACATTGATCTGATTTGCTTGTTCGATGAGACTCGGTTTGATGCAAACGACTTTGCCGACGCACGTATGGCGTTTGTTCGAGCGACCCGTGCAATGACCGCTTTGCTTAGCGACCTTACAGGTGAGGGGTATGTGTTTCGTACAGATCTACGTTTGCGCCCTGATCCCTCGGCAACGCCCGTTTGCATCGCCATGGAGGCGGCAGAGCGCTATTATGAAAGTCTTGGGCGCACTTGGGAGCGTGCGGCCTTTATCAAGGCGCGCTCCGCGGCTGGCGACGTAGAGGCCGGTGATAGGTTCCTGAAAACATTGAGGCCCTTTGTTTGGCGCAGGCATCTGGATTTTGCAGCTATCCAAGATGCACATGACATGCGTTTGGCTATTCGCCAGCACAAAGGGTTGGGCGGACAGATCACCTTGGCTGGTCATAATATGAAGCTGGGGCGCGGTGGCATTCGTGAGATCGAGTTCTTCACCCAGACGCGCCAACTGATTGCGGGTGGACGCGATCTGGAATTGCGGATGAAGGGAACCCGCGAAGGGCTGGCGGGGCTGGCGCAGAAGGAATGGATCGCACCTGAGTTGGCGAAAACCCTGTCTAATCACTACGTGGCGCACCGTACGGTCGAGCACCGCTTGCAAATGGTTCGGGATGCTCAAACGCACAATTTGCCAACTTCGGAAGCCGAATTTGATCGCCTTGCAGCACTGATGGATATGAACCGTTCAGATCTAGAGGTGGATATTCATCGTCGCCTAAATGAAGTTCATGACGCGACAGAAGGGTTCTTTGCGCCTAACGCGGTGGCCGCGGTGCAAGAACAAATTCTTGATCCTGAGATTATGGAGCGCTGGCGGACCTATCCTGCTTTGCGTAGTGAGAGGGGAGCGGCCGTATTCGAACGGATCAAGCCAGCGATCGTCTCGCGCCTTGCCCAAGCCGCAAAACCCCAGGAGGCTCTATTGGCTTTGGATGGGTTTTTGCGGGGGTTACCTGCAGGCGTTCAATTGTTTTCTCTATTCAATGCTAATCCTCAGTTGGTTGAATTGTTGGTTGATATTGTCAGCACGTCACCTGCCTTGGCCCAATATTTGTCGCGCAATGCGTCCGTCTTTGATGCTGTTATTGGCGGAGATTTTTTCAGCGAATGGATTGGCCAAGTATCCTTACAGTCGGATTTGAGGGAGGTTTTGGATCGCGAAAGTGATTATGAAGCCAAGCTTGATACTGCGCGGCGGTGGACGAAAGAGCTGCATTTTCGGATCGGGGTGCATTTATTGCGCGGATTGATCGACACAAAAGAGGCGGGCGTTCAATACAATGATCTTGCCCGTGCTGTGGTAGGTGCGATCTGGCCGGCAGTGGTTGAAGAATTCGCGCGTCGGTATGGCCCGCCTCCGGGGCGCGGCGCTGTAGTCCTTGGTATGGGTTCACTAGGCGCGGGGATGTTAAACACTGGCTCCGACCTTGATTTGATCGTCATCTATGATCCCGCAAATGTGGATATCTCTCAGGGGCCACGACAACTGGCAACCAGATCTTATTACGCGCGCTTAACGCAGGCGATGATCACAGCCGTAACTGTGCCAATGGCCCAAGGTCGCTTGTACGAAGTTGATATGCGTCTGCGACCGTCTGGAAACCAAGGGCCGGTGGCAACCAGTTGGGCAAGTTTCCAAGATTACCAACGCCACAATGCATGGGTTTGGGAACACCTTGCCCTAACTCGAGCCGACTACGTAGCCGGGCCTAATGACCTTGGGCAGGATATTGAGACCTTTAGGCGGGGTATCCTTAATTCCCCGCGCGATGCCAAAACTGTTTTGGCAGAGGTCGCCAGTATGCGAGCACGGATCGCTACGGCAAGGCCACCTGAAAGCATCTGGGATCCCAAGATTGGCGCAGGTCGCATGCAAGATATTGAACTATTCGCTCAGGCGGGCGCATTGCTAAATAGTTCGCCTGCTCGTGAAACAATGAGTGGATTGCAGGCATGTGTCGCGCATGGCTTAATAGATGACGCCGACAGACAGGTTTTGCAGGCCTGCTATGACAAGTGTTGGGCGTTACAATTGGCCTCGCGATTACTTTCCAACGGTGTATTGAGACCTGAAGACATTGGCGAAGGCGCAATGGCATTCGTTTGCCGTACAATGGGCTATGACGACTTGATCACGCTGGAGTTTGCATTGGTGGACCACTTTGAAGCTGCAAAAGATGTGATAGAGCGTGTTGTTGGTTCTGGTGAGGACAAGGTTGATCAATGAGAAAAGGTGATATGAACGATCCAAAGGGTCTTATCTATGAGGCATATCGGATGGATGGCATCACTAAAAGCGAATGCCGAACGATCTTTTTAGATTGGGCACTTAGTTTGCCTATGGAGCAGGATACCGGTCAGACATTGCGGTTGCTATTGGTTCAGTACGGCGAGCCAACTCCAGATCACCCAATGAGTGAGGTGATGCGTGAAGGTATGGCAGGGATGTCCGCGCCACGCCGGCGCGGTGGCTGGCGTTCAAGAATACGTCCAAGCTAAAACCTATGAAAACAAGACCAATTTCTTGATGAACCTCGAATTGGTCTCGAAAAATTTCACAGAAATGCAGCTAACTTGTCGCAATACTGCCTCAATTGAGGGGCAAATATGTCCTAAGTAAATGAGAATTGCCGATTAATTTCGGCCGGAGGACAACATGAAAATTTTGAAATTGGTTATGATGCTGGGTTTGGGTGCAATGGTATCTGCATGTGCATCAGTCGACACAGCAACGCGCAACGCAAGGTTTGAACCAGAGACTCTTGCTTTCGCTCAGACGATGCCATCAGTCAGCGTTGGGGAAATTAATGTAACTGTTCCCGAAAGACTCAAAGTATCCGAACGTAATAGCTACCTTCCTGGTGGCGACATTGTTTGGCGTGGTGACGCTGCTGGCAATCGCCATGAGCAAGTGAAGGCGATCTTTGACGCGGGCCTCCTAAAAGGGACTGAAGAGTTTGATGGTGCTGTTACTATTGGCTTGGATGTTCGTGTCGAACGCTTTCACGCACTGACTGAGAAGGCACGCTATACGACAGGTGGAATTCACTCGATCATATTCGCGATGCAGATTCGTGACCTTTCAACAGGTGCCGTAATTGGCGCACCGCGCACCATCAAAGCTGATCTGGACGGGCTTGGAGGCCAAAGAGCAATTGATGCAGAGGCAGAGGGCCTAACGCAGAAAGTTCGCATTACACAACATTTGGCTAACGTAATTCGTCAAGAATTAGGGACGGCTAACGGCTATGAGAACCCAAAATTAGGCTTCATGCAGACACTGAACAATATCTAAGCTTCCCCCAAGGGGCAAAGCAGACTAGAGGGGGCGCTATGACAGCGCCCCTTATTGATGATATCACCCGCCCCGTAGTACGGCTTATGCCTAAAGCAAACGCACGTGCCATCCGCCATGGTTTCCCATGGGTCTATGCTAATGAGATGGTTACAGACCGTCGGACCAAGGCATTAGCCCCTGGTGCTTTGGCCGTATTGCAAGATGAATTGCGCCAGCCCCTTGGTTTAGTTTCGGTAAATCCGAACTCGAAAATCATCGCACGCGTCCTGGACACTGACCCAGATGCACAGTTGGATCATGCCTGGTTTGTAACGAAAATCGCACGCGCGCTCAAATTGCGTGAGCAATTGTTTGATGCTCCATTCTACCGTTTGATCCACGCAGAGGCAGATGGCCTTCCTGGTGTTGTGATTGATCGCTTTGGCGACACTTGCGTGATTCAACCGAACGCGGCTTGGGCCGATACCCACTTGCCAATGTTGGCGGCTGCGGTGGCAGAAGTGACAGGTATCAACAATATTTTGAAAAATGCTGCTGGACGTACACGTGCTTTGGAAGGGCTGGATGACGAATCTGGTGTTGTCATAGGTTCTGCACCTGAAAGTCCGATCCCTGTTACGATGAACGGCGCAACCTATATGGCCGACCTGATTGGTGGTCAGAAGACGGGACTGTTCTTCGATCAACGCCCAAACCACGAATTTGTTTCACGCCTTTCCAATGGCGCGCGTGTTTTGGACGTGTTCAGCCATGTTGGCGGATTTGGTTTGGCCGCTTTGGCTGGCGGTGCTGCATCCGCAATGGCCGTTGACGGTTCTGCGCCTGCACTTGACCTAGCGACACAAGGTGCTGTGGCTGCGGGGTTTGGCGACAAATTCAGCACACGTAAAGGCGATGCATTCGATGTTTTGACATCTTTGCGCGCTGAAGGTGCCAAATTTGACGTCATTGTCTGTGATCCACCGGCCTTCGCACCGTCACGTCAGGCCGTAGAAGCGGGATTGCGCGCTTATGAACGCATTGCGCGCCTTGCAGCACCATTGGTGGCCGAAGATGGTATTTTGGGTCTCTGTTCGTGCTCGCACGCGGCAGACCTTGCGCAGTTCCGCGCAGCATCTGTTCGCGGCATTGGTCGCTGTGGTCGTCGTGCATCGTTGATCCACACTGGCTTTGCTGGCGCGGACCACCCGTTGCTTCCGCAATTGTCGGAAAGTGGATACCTTAAGGCATTGTTCTTCCGTCTATGAGAATTTTCCTCGATGCGTGCGTATTATTCCCCACCGTAACTCGTGAGATGTTGCTTGGGGTCGCACGCGCCGGGGTATTCGAACCTCAATGGTCGCCGCGCGTTCTAGAAGAATGGGCCCGCGCAACTTTGAAGATTGGGCCTGAGGCCGAAGTATTCGCACGCGGCGAAATTGCTCTTTTGAATGCAGCGTGGCCACGGGCCGAAATTATACCAAACCCAGGCCTTCAGGCGCGACTTTGGTTGCCAGATGCAAATGATATTCATGTGCTATCAGCCGCTATCACGGGATCAGCAGATTCAATCATGACGGTCAATGCCAAGGATTTTCCTCGTAATATTTTGGCTGAAGAAGGCCTAACACGTATCGATCCTGATAGTTACCTGTATCAAGTTTGGCAGGCGTCACCCGAAGTCGTTAGCTCGGTCGCCGAAGGAGTGCTTGCAACTGCGCGCAAATTGTCTGGAGAAGATTGGCAAATGCGCAACTTGTTTAAAAAGGCCCGTCTGCCACGGATTGGAAAAGCGTTGGCTTAGCTGCGCTATCAGAGCGCTTTGGTTTCCAAAAAGAAACGGGCAATGCACTCGACGCCGCAACCACCTTTGGAAATGTCGGAAATGCAACCTACGTGATGCGAAGCTGAGGTGTATGCGGGATTTAGCATTATCGTCCGTATCACCGACCTAAGGAAATCCCATGGCTTATAAAACTGACATTCAGATCGCACGTGAAGCGACAAAGTTGCCGATCCAAGAGATTGGCGCAAAACTGGGAATTTCCAGTGATGACCTTCTGCCGTACGGCCACGACAAGGCTAAAGTTAGCCAAGATTTTATCAACTCGGTTCAGGACCGCGAAGATGGTAAGTTGATCCTTGTGACTGCGATCAACCCTACGCCAGCTGGTGAAGGTAAAACCACAACCACGGTTGGTTTGGGTGACGGTTTGAACCGCATCGGCAAAAACGCATGTGTTTGTATCCGCGAAGCATCGCTAGGTCCAAACTTTGGGATGAAGGGTGGGGCCGCTGGTGGTGGCCACGCGCAAGTTATCCCAATGGAAGAAATGAACCTACACTTTACAGGTGACTTCCACGCGATCACATCTGCGCACTCATTGCTGTCTGCTATGATCGACAACCACATCTATTGGGGCAACTCACTAGAGATCGATACGCGCCGCGTTGTATGGCGCCGCGTTGTTGACATGAACGATCGTGCGTTGCGTCAAATCACGGCTTCTTTGGGTGGCGTGTCCAACGGTTTCCCACGTGAAGCTGGGTTCGATATCACGGTTGCCTCTGAGGTTATGGCCATTCTTTGCTTGTCCAAAGACTTGCAAGATTTGCAAAAACGCCTGGGTGACATGATCGTGGCTTATCGTCGTGACCGCACACCGGTCTTTGCACGTGACATCAAAGCTGATGGTGCGATGACTGTTCTGCTGAAAGACGCAATGCAGCCAAATATCGTTCAAACGCTGGAAAACAACCCTGCATTCGTACACGGGGGGCCATTTGCGAACATCGCCCACGGTTGTAACTCTGTCATCGCGACCACGACGGCGTTGAAATTGGCTGACTACGTTGTGACCGAAGCGGGCTTTGGTGCCGATTTAGGCGCTGAGAAGTTTATGAACATCAAATGCCGAAAAGCGGGCTTGGCCCCATCAGTTGTCGTTTGTGTGGCAACTGTGCGTGCGATGAAAATGAATGGTGGTGTTGCTAAGGCTGATCTTGGTCCAGAAAACGTTGCTGCGGTTCAAGCGGGTTGTCCAAACCTTGGGCGTCACATCGAAAACCTTAAGTCATTTGGTGTTCCGGTTGTGGTTGCGATCAACCACTTTGTCACTGACACAGACGCCGAAGTTCAAGCGATCAAAAACTTTGTATCTGAGCAAGGCGCAGAAGCCATCTTGTCGCGTCACTGGGAACTTGGTTCTGAAGGTTCTGCTGATTTGGCGAAACGCGTTGCTGAAATCGCAGATGCTGATGTTGCAAACTTTGCTCCGATCTATCCTGATGAAATGTCATTGGCAGATAAGATCCAAACTGTTTGTAAACGCATTTACCGCGCGGACGAAGCATTGATGGATCAAAAAATCCGCGACCAGCTGAAGCAGTGGGAAGACCAAGGGTACGGTCATCTGCCTGTATGTATGGCGAAAACACAATATAGCTTCTCAACTGATCCGACCTTGCGCGGTGCTCCAACTGGTCACTCTGTGCCAGTTCGCGAAGTGCGCCTAAGTGCAGGTGCCGGTTTCGTCGTAGCGGTTTGCGGTGAAATTATGACGATGCCAGGCTTGCCACGTGTACCATCAGCAGAAAACATCATGCTGAATGACAAAGGCGAAGTCGAAGGCTTGTTCTAAGTCACAATTCAGAGCGATAAGGGGTAAAGTGCTTGTCGCTCTGAATGAGCCCAATTGGGTTGCCCTTGCCAGCGGTGGGGGGCTTTTAGTCTAAAGAAACCAAAAGGAATTGCGCAATGGCGGCAACGGTTATTGATGGAAAGGCCTTTGCGGCCAATGTGCGTGGTCAAGTTGGGGAACATGTAACCCGCTTGAAAACTGATAACGGGATTACACCGGGTTTGGCTGTGGTTCTGGTGGGTGCAGACCCCGCGTCTGAGGTTTATGTCGCGGCAAAGCACAAACAGACTGTTGAAGTTGGAATGAACAGCTTTGAACACAGACTTCCAGCAGATGTCTCCGAGGAGGTCTTGTTTGGCCTTATTGATAAACTAAATGCTGACGATAGTGTTCACGGTATTCTTTGCCAATTCCCTGTGCCTGATCACTTAGATGAACGCGCAGTTGTTGCACGCATTAACCCGTCGAAAGACGTCGATGGCCTTAGCGTTGTTAATGCGGGTCTTCTGGCCAGCGGGGAGACCGGACTGGTCTCGTGCACGCCGCTTGGTTGCCTGATGCTTCTGCGTCATCAGATTGGCAACATGTCCGGAAAAAACGCTGTTGTTATTGGTCGCTCAAACCTGTTCGGCAAGCCGATGGCGCAGCTGTTGTTACAAGAGAACTGCACAGTGACAATTGCCCACTCTCGGACGAATAACCTCGCAGAGGTTTGTGCCCGTGCTGATATCTTAGTTGCTGCTGTAGGGCGCGCAGAGATGGTGCAGGCTGATTGGGTTAAACCAGGTGCAGTTGTCATTGACGTTGGTATCACACGCAGACCGCATCCCGATAAACCGGGTAAAAGTAAATTATTGGGTGACGTTGATTACGCGCAAGTTTCGGCTGTTGCTGGGGCGATTACACCTGTTCCAGGTGGCGTTGGCCCTATGACGATTGCTTGTTTGCTTGCGAATACAATCACGGCTTGTTGCCGTGCAAATGGTTTGGCTGAGCCAGAGGGCCTAACCGCTTAAGATCTACGCAGGGCGGCATTGCTGCCCTGCGCTACGTTTTTTCCTGGCTTTATTGAAACTCCTCGAGCACAGGCTTTACTGACTTTCTACTTTAACTTTGTTTTTTCTTGCAAATTCCCATCGGTGGTTGTGATTTTTGAGGGTGGCGTTAAAGTGCGTCAACTGATTGCATTTTAAAACTTGAGCCAAAAATTGTTTTTACCAAAGTTAAGAGTAATGATTTCCCGTTTCGGAACATCTCCCCGCCTTAGAACGTTATTGATCCGGTTCGGATTACTGACTGTCGCAGGCATTTTATTATCTTTGTCAGGCCCATTTGGCACCTATAGATCAGGTGGAGTTATTCAGCGTTTTATCTACTGGTTTGTACTAAGTTCTGTTAGTATTTCGATAGCACTTTCGCTCCAGAATTTAGTCTGGAAGTACCGAAGCGATTGGCATCCCCTTTTAAAAGGAGGATCTGTCATATTCGGGACAACAATTTTATTCACACCATTTTTGTGGATGTGGACATTCCAGCGCTATCCAGGGCCGCTAGACGATCCGCCCACAGTTTTTTGGATGACTTTGGTTGTTTTTGCGATCTGTGTTTCGGCTAGTATTTTTCGATTTGGGATGACCTATTTTTTTAATACAGCCTGGCTCTACAATGGTTGATGAGCCAAAGGTTGCGCGTCTAGTTCGCCGTTTACCTGAAGATTTTTGTGGAAAGATTGTCCATTTGGCGATTGATGGGCATATTGTTCGGGTTATTACCAATGTCGGAACTTTTGACTTACGAATGCGGTTTTCAGATGCGGTCGATGAAGTTTCAGAAATCACGGGCATCTGTGCCCATCGATCTCACTGGGTTGCACTTGCCGAAATAGCTGAGACGATAACAGTAAAAGGTCGCCCCTTTTTAGTGCTGTCAAACGGGGACATGGTTCCGGTGAGTCGAAAATATGAACCTGATTTAGGGGTCCTAGGAGTTCTATAGGTAGGATTTGGGCCGTTATTGACGAGGTTTTAGATTAAAGATCATTTTCTGAATTATTTTGGCAGGCGATAGGTCTGCGCCAATTGGCGCTGCGTCGATTGCTGACTCCACGTCCTTGACCAGAATGCCGATCGTATTTTCATTGGTGTAACCATCACGTGCAAATTCAATTTTATTGAAACCAGAGGCTAGCCAATTCTGCCCAGATGAGGTGTCGATCAACTCGAGCATGGCTTTTTCGTCTAGCCCAGCTTCATCGGCCCAGTCTAAAACCATCCGCGTCATGGCGGTATGTGAGGCTGCTAACATGTTGTTTAACACTTTGGCCTGCATACCCGAACCAAACGCACCCATGCGGTGGAAATTTGTGCCCATGGATGCAAACAACATTTGCGCATCATCTAAGTCAGTTTTTGTGCCACCGAGCATAAAACTTAGCTCTGCTTGCTCTGCAGCGATCTGTGCACCAGACATAGGGGCATCAATCAGCACAATGTTTTCAGGAATGCGCGTGCGAAGGGCACGGACATATTTGGGAGAAAGCGTAGAGCAAATTATGATCCGTTCCAGTTTGGGCGCAGAATCGACAAAACCTTGGACATTGAATAGCACGTCGTCAGTTTGGTCGATATCTCGTACCACTGTTATCAACGTGCTAAGGTCTCGCGAGAACCGCTGTGGATCAGTTGTGATCCAATCAGAGCCGCGGTCGACGACATCAAAACCTTTAGCGCGTAAGCCCATGCTGCGAAGGGACGCAAGCATGGGCTTGCCCATTCGGCCACATCCAGCCAGGCCAATCATTTGACGATGGTCTCGTCTTTGACGAACATGTTTGCCCACGCACGATCAATCAGTTCTGGTGTCATTTGATAGGGAATACCTTCAAACTCGCAAATCGAGATCATTTGATCGATTAGAAAGATTGGTTGATAGTTTGCATATAAATTGTCGATCGTTGGATATTTGACCTTCAATAGATGGATTAACGCGGCTTCGTTCAAAGGCATCTGCTTTTTGTTCGCAACCAAGGAGAAAATTTTCAGATAGTTCGCTTGATTTGGGCCGTCGATCTTTATTTTGAAGAAAATTCGACGCAAAGCGGCTTGGTCAAAAATTTCATTAGGATGGAAGTTGGTTGAAAATATGACTAACGTGTCGAACGGCACTTCGAATTTTTCACCTGATTGCAGCGCTAGAATATCTTTGCTTTCTTCCAGCGGCACAATCCAACGGTTCACAAGCGATTGCGGTGACTCAGCCTGACGGCCAAGGTCATCGACGATAAAGATACCGCCAGTCGACTTCAACTGAAGAGGGGCCTGATAGGTTTTAGCGGTTGGGTTGTAAACGAGATCAAGCATGTCCAACGACAGCTCACCACCGGTGATAACGGTTGGGCGTTCACAGCACACATAGCGCGTGTCAAACTTACCAGATGTTCTGCGTAGCTTGGTTGGGTCGTCAATGTCGTCCTCAACTGAACTATGCACGATTGGATCGTAAACGGTAATCACCTGACCCGCATATTCGATTGCGCGTGGCACATATACTTTGTCACCAAGCGCGTCGCGGATGCCGTTAGAAATACTGGATTTTCCGTTGCCTGGGGGGCCATACATTAGGATCGATCGTCCAGCAGATACAGCAGGGCCTAAATTACCGATAAGTTCATCTGGGAGAACAAGGTGGCCCATTGCATTCGTCAACATGTCACGGCTTACCATGAGGTTGCGGATAGACTGGCGTTTCACCTGTTCACGGTAGACATCCAAAGGCACGGGCATTGCACCAAAATATTCAGACTGGGACAACGCATCTAGGGCGCGAGCTTTGCCGGCGTCCGTCAATTGATACCCCATTTCATTTCCGTTGTTGGCATTCAACGTACCGGTGGCTTCGACCAAACGCTGGTCGCGGGCCATGTCTACCAACTCTTGGGTCACTTGAATGGGCAAGCATACTGCGGCAGCAAGTTCTGTGACCATATCCACGTTTTTGCGGAACATGGTTTTGATCAGGATGTCGCGCATCATGACGACGGGCAACTGCATTTCGTGTATTTGCTTGGGGGCAGGGGGTGCCATGACAGCAGTGGTCTGCATATTCATTATTTTGCCTCAACAGTTTTGCTTGGTTGAGCACTATCAACCTAATCGGTCAACAATATGGCTTGATAACGATTATTGTTTGGTTCTCAACTG
>DLQI01000152.1:24034-34595 GCA_002478745.1 Rhodobacteraceae bacterium UBA7436
TTGCCTTGATCCCAACTGAGCCAATGTGGTGCTAGACGGCGTAGAGGGGTATGTTTTACCAAACGGTGAGCCGCGACAGAAGCTAACATTATGATGCAAAACAATGGTATCAGCATACGAACGTCACCCTGCGCGACAAACGGGGCAGCAACGGCGATAAATTTGCTGTCACCTGCACCCATTGCACCCGCTGCATTTAAGATGATGCCGACCACCAATACGATGGCCAGTTGGGCGAGCCGCCATAGATAGGCGTCAAACGGCAGGGCAATCAAGCCAACGGCTATGAATACTGCGCCCAAAGCGAGAACTGCCTGATTTGTGATGCGCATCTCGCGCATGTCCGTGAAAGCCACGTAAAGGCAGATTGGCAACACAAATGGCAGGAACCACAAGGCAGAGTATGTTGTAATAGTCATCATGGATCAGCCGTTTTTGCTACTGTTGTCTAGCGCGTGTAACGAACGCACGGCCGCTTCAAAGTGTTGTGGATGCGTTTCAATCGCATCGCGCAGCAGGCTTTTACCGGTTTCGACATCACCTTGTTTCACGGCGGACAGTGCCATCGTGTGTAACAGTTGCGCACGTTCAGTTTGATCCATTGGGATCACTGGCAAGGTATAGTTGCCTTGTGCGCTGCGGGCGAGGACGAGGTTGTTTTTTGCCGTGAATAATCCGGGGTCCTGTCGAACCGCATCGCCAAACAATCGTTCGGCGGCTTTGAATTCGCCACGGCTCAGTTTCGAGTAACCCCAGTTGTTCATGACACTGCCAGGACGAGTTGTCAGGCCTGCAGCAGTTTCGTAGAAACTGTCGGCTTTTTTCCACTCTTTGTTGCTGTCAGCGATGATTGCTTCAAGGCGGTAGCGTTTGAATGTTTCGTGTGTCGGGGGGACGGAGTCTAGTGTCTTTTCTGCACCAGCCCAGTTGCCAGAACGAACCATTGCGTCGGCAAGATCAACTTTGTCGTCCAAAGTTGATTCATCCATTTTTACCACTTTACCAAATGCAATCTCTGCTTCGGTATAGCGTTTTGCGCGGACCAAGCTTACAGCCAAACCACGCTGAAAATCGATCCGTTTAGGGTCTTCCTTGACGGAACGCTTGAAGTAATTCACCGCTTCATTTGGATCGGCAACGGTCAACATGACGTCAGTTAGGTTTGTCGCATCGACGACGTTTACGTCTTGAAATGCACGCTCAACGGTATCATCGGCGTTCTTTTCCGCACACGCAGAAAGAAACACCAGTCCAGCCAATGCTGTAGAAACGAAAATAGATTGGCGCATTTTTGCGTCCTTTTTACTGCTCTGTCTCGGTCATGATGTTGCGCTGATTTGGTAGTCACTACCGCCGCGTCTCACCAATTTATATTTGTTATTTTTAGGATCAGTATACGCAGAATTTTCCGTTTTTGCGAGTGCTAAGAGCAAGTTGTCGCGAATTTGTGCGCTTTCACCGTTGTTAAGGGCAAATGCCTTACGAAAAACCTGAACGGCTTCGACGGTTTCACCTTGCTCCATCAGGACGACACCAAGGTTATTCCAGATCTCTGCATATGCGTCATCGCGCAAGGAAGCCCGCCTGAGCAATCTTTCCGCTTCGCCCAAACGACCTAGTCCAAGATTAGCCGTGCCAAAACCTGCAAGGATTTCTGCGTTGACCCCACCGTTGGCAAGGGCGGCTCTCGAGAATGAGCGTAGCGCCAATTCAAACTCGCCGGCCTCAAGCAAGCGATGACCAACATCGACGCCGTCGACAGCCTCTTTGCGCTGGTCAACTCCTGGTGCAAAAACGCCGTCTTTGGACGCAGAAATGCCGCCTGAAGAACAAGCGGCAAGTCCGATGGTTAAGGTTGCTGCGAGCATTGGCCGCCAGCGGTTGGTTTTCATGGCTATTGGCCACCCATATTATTCATCTTTGTAATGCCGTGGACGGAAGGACCAACAAGAATGATCAATAGAGGCGGCACTGTTAACATCATTGTGGCAAGGGTCATCTTCGTTGGCAACTTGTTTGCGGCCTCTTCCGCCCGCATTACGCGTTTGTCACGCATCTCGCCTGCATAAACCCGTAAAGCATCCGCAATTGATGTACCAAATGCCGTTGATTGTACCAAAACGGTCACAAATGACGACACGTCTTGAACGCCGCAACGTTCGCCCATGTCATTGAGAACCGTTTCTTTGTCTTTACCAGCCTTCATTTCGTAGGCGACAACGTCGAATTCTTCCGCGAGGGCCGGATAAGAGGCATGTAGCTCTCTCGCGACACGAACAATGGACTGATCCAGTGGTTGCCCCGCTTCGACACAAACCAACATCATATCCAGACTGTCAGGAAAGCCCGAAGTGATTTCTTCTTTGCGCGCTTCGACGCGGCGGGTAATCCAGTATTGGGGGATATAGTAACCAATGCCACCAGGTCCAACTGTATACATGATCATTTTTTGGGTTGTGACTTCGGCACTATCAGCCGACAGAACCAAGCTAAAGCATAGCACACCACCGATTAGGCCCAGAATCCCCAATACCAACTGGGCAAAGTGGAAATATCGGACTGCATCTTTGGATTGATACCCCGCTTGACGCAGCTGAAGCTGGCGTTTGCCAAGTTCGGCAGTATCTTGTGGCTCCAAGAAACTGGCGAATTTATCCAGCTGTTGGTTATGTCCACCTTGGCGCAACTTCTCTCGGTGTTGGTTGTCTTCAGTTTTACCTGACGCCGCCCGCTTCAGCTTCTCCATTGGGTCTTCGGGTTGACGCAACATCATGACAACGGTCAAGGCGACCATGATTAGGCCCAATGCACCAGCAAGGATGATTGGCCCAATTGGACCTAACAGGTCCAGTATTGCCAAGTTGATCGTGCTGAGGGTTTCCATATTCTGTTTCCTTAGACTTTGATATTGGTCAGCATGCGCATGACGAAAAGGTTGACGCCCAAGAACATGCCCACAGCTATACAGGCAGGAATGAAGACTTCGGATTCACAGACTTCATCATAGTAGTGTGGATCGCCAAGATTGATCACAACCAGTGCGACAAGTGGGAAGGCGGATAGGAATTTACCTGACCATTTCGCCTCAGCTGTGATAGCTTTGACGCGACGAAATAGGCGGAAGCGGGCACGTATAACTTGTGCGAGGCCAGCCAAAATTTTAGCCAAGTTACCACCAGCCTGCTGTTGAATCGTTACGGCCACAGCCAAAAATCGCATGTCTTGCATGTCCAGTCGCTCGGCCATGTCTTTCAAAGCCTCACCAACATCCCGTCCATACGCCGCTTCGTCCGCGATCACACCAAACTCGGTTCCAAGCGGGTCTTGCACCTCTTTGGCAACGATCTGTACCGCGGATGCAAATGGATGCCCTACCTTCAAAGAACGTACCATCAGCTCAACAGCGTCAGGCAGCTGTTCTTCGATCATGGACATACGTTTATTGGCCTTGGACGAAATCCAGAAAAAAACTGCACCAACGCCGATGACGATGGATATGACAATCCTGACTGGCGTCTCAGTTTCTGTACCGACGCTTAAGCCAATAAATGCCACCGTGCTTAGACCGCCCATAACCATCAAAAGTTGCTGCGGCGTGAAAGCAATGGCTGCTTTCTGCGCTTTTGCAGCTAACAAAGAGTATAGTGGAATGCTTTTCGCGCTCATATGCTGACGCATTTCTTTGCGCAGCTGGTCTAAAACTTCTTCGCGGCGGCCACCCTTGTTCAACATTTCTAGTCGGTGATTGACGCGACTGTTCATGCTGATGGATTTACCGAATGCCACCAGATACAGGCCTTCGACCAGCACAAGCACGCCGATAAAGATCAGGCCATAGATAATTGGTTCTGCACTCATGTCAGTCTCTCCTAAATGGCATTATTGGGCTGCAACGGGTTCGTAAATTGCCGCAGGTAGATCATAGCCCCACATGCGGAAACGTTCGGCATAGTGGCTGCGGACACCGGTAGCAGTGAAATGGCCGATAATTTTGTTGTCTGGCGTTAAGCCAACTCGTTGATAGCGGAGGATTTCTTGCATCGAGATAACGTCGCCCTCCATCCCGGTAATCTCGGTGATGGATGTCATGCGACGTGAACCGTCTTGAAGGCGAGAAGCCTGAACGATCAAGTTCACAGCCGATGAGATTTGCGAACGCACGGCTTTAAGTGGCATTTCGATACCTGCCATCGCGATCATGTTCTCAAGACGTGAAACACCATCTCGTGCAGAGTTGGCGTGAATTGTGGTCATTGATCCGTCGTGGCCGGTGTTCATGGCTTGCAACATGTCGATAACTTCTTCGCCGCGGGTCTCACCGACGATAATACGGTCAGGTCGCATACGAAGGGCGTTTTTCAAACAATCTCGCGGGGAAACTTCCCCTTTCCCCTCAACATTGGGCGGGCGGCTTTCCATCCGGCCAACATGGGTCTGTTGCAGCTGAAGCTCGGCGGTGTCTTCGATCGTTAGGATGCGTTCGTCGTTGTCAATGAACGAGGATAAAGCGTTAAGGGTGGTCGTTTTACCTGAGCCTGTACCGCCGGAAACGATAACATTCAGACGTGTAGCAACGGCGGCTTGAAGATAGGCCGCCATTTCTTCGGTAAAGGCGCCAAAATCGACAAGGTCGTCGATTCCCAGCTTGTCCTTCTTAAACTTACGAATGGAAACGAGGCTGCCGTCCACGGCCACCGGCGGAACCATAGCGTTGAAACGAGAACCGTCTTTAAGGCGCGCATCCACATAGGGATTGCTTTCGTCGACACGACGGCCAACAGCGGAAACGATCTTGTCGATGATCCGCAAAAGATGGCGTTCGTCTTTAAACGTGATGTCGGTTAATTGCAGTTTACCAGCGCGCTCAACAAAAATCTGTTGTGGGCCGTTTACCAAGATATCGTTCACACTATCGTCTTGCAGCAAGGTCTCAAGTGGACCAAGCCCTGTCACTTCGTCGTACAGTTCTTTGTTCAGGATTTGGCGATCTTCCCGGTTAAGGATGATGGCTTTCTCTTCCAGGAACTCGCTGGTGATTGCTTGGATCTCTTGACGTAACTCTGTTTCACTTGCGTTTTCTAGTGCTGCAAGGTTTAGGCTATCCAATAAGACGCGGTGCAATTCTAGCTTAAGATCGCCAATGCGGTCCTTGCGCTTGCGTTCTTTATCCATTGGAACAACTTGTGCAGCCGCCGCAGGTGAAGCTTTACGTGCAACTTTTGCAGCCGCCTCTGGGGTTGCGACCTTGGCCAATTCAGTAACCTTGGAAGGTTGCGCTGCAGCTGGTGCTGTCGCTGATGGTTTTTTATATTTTGAAAACATCGTAAATGCCCCGCTATTGGTTAGGCCGCTTTGGCTTGATCGTCGTTAAGTTGGTGGATCGAGGCAGCCAGTTTGGCGATCTCTTTACGCAACGGGTTCTTCGGGGCTGTCATTGCTAAAGGCAGGCCATGATCGCCGCCTTGAGAAACAGGCTTGCCACCGTCGGGCAGTTGTAGCTCAATTGAAATATCCAAGTTTTCCGACATCCGTTTGATCCGGGTCTTACCGCTAAGATCGGTAAACTTCGGGGCACGGTTCACTGCATAGCGCAGTTTCTCAACGGGCAGCTCTTCGGACTGAAGAGCACGCTTGAAACGGAGTGTGTTTTGGGCAGAACGCATGTCTAGCTCTAAGGTCGCGAAATAGACGTGCGCTTCTTGAAGGACAGTTTCTGACCATTGCACCAATGTTGATGGCATATCGATAACAACATAGTCGAAATGACTGCGTGCCATAGCAATTACGCGCCCAATATCTTCTGGTGAAATTAGATCGAGTGGCAGCATATCTGCTGGCGCAGTCAGGACTTCCATTTTGTCTTGATAGGTCAACAAAGACTGGGCGAAACTCTCTTCATCCATGCTTTCTGTATCAGACAGCATTTCATAAACTACATCACGACGCGGCAAGTCTAGGAAGGTCGAAACCGCACCAAACTGTAAGTCGAAATCCAGCAGGCAAACTGAAGGAGACGTGTCGCCAGCAACGGTAGCAAGCTCCCATGCTAGGTTTACGGCAAGTGTGGTCGCACCGGTTCCGCCAGCCAATCCATGAACTGCGAGAACAGCACCGTTTTTCTGTGAACCTGATTGCAAGATTGGTGCCGCTTGCTGTGTCACAACTGGAATTTCGGGTGCGCGAATGCGTTCGATCGCTTGTGCCAATTCGCCTTCTGGTAGCGGATAGGGGACAAACTCATCAGCCCCGTTGCGCAGCAATGAATGCAATGACGCTGGCGTTACGTCCTCGGCAATCAAAATAACTTTGATATTGCGTTCTTTAGCGTGGGTGATGATCTCTGACATCAAGACAAGATTGTCTTCGTCTTCCTTGTCCATTGCCAATGCAAAGAATTCCATCGCATCGGATTCTGGCTGTCTTAGAAAGGCCAATACCTCGCCAAAGCCTAGATCGCCCCAGCTTTCGCCAAGAACTGTTTCCATATCTTCAATCAATAAATCGAAGTTCTGCACATCACGACTGATAGTGCAGGCTACAATTGGCGCGGTTTGTGGTTGTGGCATTACACTGCTCATAGCCTAATCGTCCTTCATTAAAGACGAAGCAGATGAGCGGAATTATTCTCTTCTCATCTACGGTCGCCTATGCCGACCAAATCGGTCAGACATATTTGTCCTCTTGAAGAGAAGATCGCAGGGAAGTTGGGCAGGATTGGGGCTAAAAGTGTCCCATTGTTGGGTATATTAGGACGATGACCATTAAAATGAGGTCATTGTCCTATCTTCTTCTGTTTGGTGTGAGCGTTGTGGCGACAACACCGCTGTTCACATAGTCACGGTAAATGATCTGAGCATATTTACCATCCAGCACGTTTTGGTGTGCTTTTACAAAACCGGTAACCTCAGTGACGGTGCGGCGGTTACGACGCTCGCGCCCATCGGTCACGATCAAAGGCTGTGTTTCCCCAAAAAACGCTACAGCTTCGAGGCGCGAACGGTTGATGCCCTAGGTTGTCAAATAATGGACAACGGCATTTGCACGCTGTTTGCCAAGGCCCTTGTTGTATCCAGAACCACCAACTGAATCGGTGTGGCCATACACCCGAAAATGAACTTCGGGGAACTGACGGATCCATTTGGCTTGTTCGTTTAATGTGTCGCGTGCACCCGCATCTAACGCTGCAGAATTGAAAGAAAAGTTGACCGTAGTCAGAACTTCGTTTGCAAATCTATTAGCTAAATCAAAGGTGTACTGACGTTCGCCAGTCTGAACCAACTGGTTGTTCAGGTTTGAGTTCCCGAAGGAACCAGTGTCAGCCAAGGCACCGGCTTCGCGGTAAAACTGAGTATACACAGCATCACTGCTGGGAGCACAGGCCGCAAGAGCGGTCAAGCTGACCGACAAACCCGCGATGCATATTTTTTTGCGCATAGTGACCTGCATTTTATTAGTCCAGAACATAGCCATAAGAGCCGCTGAAATCTTGTTTGGCAACCTCTCCGGCAGCACCTTTTGTCGGTGTGCGCGTGCCAGAAGCTGTCCGGCCGAACAAGAATAGATCTTTTTCGGTCGGTGGCTTGATACGATCGGTTGGCACTGCAAGCGCATCGCCGCGTGTCGGTGTAACCAAATGAGCCGTAATAATGATTACCAATTCCGTTTGTTTGCGCTGATAGTTGGCAGAACGGAAGAGGGCACCCAAAACTGGAACGTCACCAATCCAAGGCAATTGGGAATTGTTGTCGGTAAAGTCGTCTTGCAACAGACCCGCAACAGCAAAGCTTTCGCCATCGCTCAATTCCACTGTGGTGGATGTTTCGCGGCGGGTAAATGCAGCAATATCAAAACCCTCTAGCTTCAGTGCATTCGAGTTGTCGATTGCTGAAACAGCTGCATTGAACTCTAAATTGATCAGGTCGTTTCCGAGGACACGTGGAACAAAAGATAGTTCCACACCAAACGGCTTGTAGTAGATGCCAACACCATTCTCATCGCGGACAGGAATTGGATATTCGCCACCCGCCAAAAATTTGGCTTCTTGGCCAGAAAGCGCAACAAGGTTTGGCTCAGCCAAAGTGCGTACAACACCTTTTGTTTCTAGCGCCTCTAGCAATAGGCCAACTTGAGTTGCGCCAACATTGAAGCCAAATAACAAGGCACCAGCGTTAGTGTTTGCGTTTGGAACCGCGCCACCAAGCGATGTTGCAACTGCGCCAGAGGTGTTTGTTGTGCCGGTACCACCACTAACGCCAAGGTTTCCACCTAGGCCTGAACCACCCAATGAAAGGGAAGAGGACAGTGATTTCGAAACACTACGCTGCATTTCAGCGAACCGGACTTTCAGCATAACCTGCTGAATGCCGCCAACGCTCATAAGGTTCGAAACGCGCTCTGGTGCATAGCGTTCTGCCAAATCAAGCGCACGCTGAAGGTTCGAAGCACTTGAAAGAATGCCGGAAAGCACGATTCCGTCGTTAGCAGTGCGTACTTCAACTTTTTCACCAGGTAAGATCTGGCGCAAGCGTTCTTTGAATTCACTGATATCCGCGGCGACGCGAACGTCGACGTTGGTAATTAGCTTGCCAGCTGCATCAAGTAACGTAAGTGTCGTTAGGCCAGGTGATTTACCAAGCACGTAAATTGTGCGGTCAGACAGTGATGAAATGTCCGCAATACCTGGGTTGGCAATGCTAAGTTCTGCAAACGGAACATCGCTCTCGACAACCACTGCGCGGTTCATCGGCACATCAAGCGTACGTGAAGTACCCTGCCGAACAACACGTAAATTGTTCGCCTCAACAGGTGAGGAGAGCGTAAGTGCAAGCGGACTCGCAGCAAGGGTCAACCCAAGAAGAGCTGCCTGAAGGAATTTATCAATTTTCATGTGACCTGCCTTTTTGATCACGCCTCAGTTCGGGTCTTATTGCCCGGATTTTTTTCATCATGCGTCAGTTTGATTTTTTTTTCAAGAATCAATGGCTTCACAGGCTGAAGGTATGTGGATAACGAGCAACACCGTCAAAATGAGGCAGGCACCGCTTTGCAGCGATGCCTGTCTTATTGAGTGTTGTACGGACCTTCAGCCCTAGTTTGTGCAAGGAATAGGGATCACTACGACCTCAGCACCGCGGCGTGTCTTGATCGTACAAACTTTCTTTTCTTCCAGCTCTGCAGTCACTTCTTCGGCTTCGATACCCAGCAACATGTCTTGGTCGATTTGGAATGCACTTGCGACCGTGTCGTCGTCGGCACCAACCAAAGATAGCGAGAGACGTCCTGATGATTGGGCTTGTGCCAAGGCGGCAACCTGTTCTGGGCGGATCGCCACTGTGATGGTGCGCGCAATTGTTGCGGCATCAATGTCACCAGCGGATGTCTGGTCGATAGCGATTAATTTGATTGCGGTGTCGATCAGCTTTGTAACTTCCCCGCGATCATCGCGGTTTCTGCCTTGAATTCGTCCAGTCCAGTAAACGTCGACACGGTCACCAGGACGTAGGAAACCAGAAACACCGCTCGCAACATCTACCTTGATAGCGAATGCACGCATCCCACGTTCCAATTGAGATGTTATTCCAGCTTCTTCTCCTGGTTCGGTCACCTTAATCGCCATAATTGCTTCGTCTTTTTCCATAGCGCGCAATACATAGCGTAGATCGTTTTCGCCTTCTGGATAAAGGCTGCCTTGGCCAACGAATGTGCCTTCAGGAATTGCTGTTTCTGGCCAAGCGACTAGTCGAAAGTCGTCTGAATTCAACGCTTCACCATATTTCAAAGAGCGTTGTGCAACGTACACGTCAACCGTTGGAATAATCTCTTGGCGGGATGCGCGTTCGCGGGCCAGCTCATTCTGATATGCGCCAATATAGTTTTTGGCCATATATACAGCACCACCAGCAAGCGCTACGCCCACCAACAGAACCAGTCCAAATACCATACGCATCGTGTCACCTCATTGATTTGGCCATTCCGACCGTGATTAATAGTTGCTTCATGCCTGCGGATTGTGACGATTTCTTGGAAAATGATTGTTTTCTCAGTGTTCGTTTAAGTGCGGCAATAAATGAAAAGGCCGCGAAGTACGGCGTTTATGAATGTCGTTAGCTGAAAAAGGAATTCATATATGAGGCCACTGAGTCAGCAAGTTCTAGGGCGCCATCCTGCATGGATGTGAAAATTGTAAAGGCCAAGGCAACGATGCCCGCGCACAAAACAACCCAATCGACAGTTACTGCGCCGTCTTCCGTTTTGAAAAAATTGTATACTCGTTGATGCATTACATGTGCCCTGTGGCCTAAACATTTTGCGCCAAATTTTCATGGTGCTTAAAAATTCAAAGGGCCGCGTCCCGAATACGGTCGCGGCCCTAAATCTTAGCTCACGTAAGTCTTAATGACTTAGACCGATGGACCGTTTGGATCTTGTTTAGACAAGAAAGTTTTTGTATCAGCTGTTAGGTCAGATGAACCATCTTCGATTGCGGAGTAAGCTGCAACTGCAAGACCAACTACTGCGGCTGTCAAAACAACCCAGTCAACTGTTACTGCGCCGGCTTCGT
>DLQI01000152.1:34735-58102 GCA_002478745.1 Rhodobacteraceae bacterium UBA7436
CCTATTATTAAGAATAGTTAGCGATATTTATCTATCTATCTATCTGAAAAGTAATTATTTTTAGTTTTTATAAGAGTGTGTTCTAGCAATTATCTTCACTGCATAGGCCCAATTGTGGCGATATCGCCATTTTCTCCGCCATAATCACCGCTGATTTGGTGGTTTGGGCACGTTTTTTCTGCGATAAAATGAATTGATAAGATGAAAACAGGTCAGTTGAGCCCTAATTATGCATAAATATTTTTTGATTTTTTTAGTTTTGAGTACGTTCACTTTGGAAATAGCGATGGCTGACACGCCTGAACCCTTTCCTGAGTTCTCAGCCAAGCGGGTTAAGCCGCCAAAATCGTCATCTTCCAACAAAATTAAGGTTCAAATCGATCCAGCGGCTACAATTAAGCCATCAGAAGCGTCGCAGGCATTGAAACCTGACGCTTCTGGCGAGACGCCAAAGCCACGAACGTCACGCTATGAATGGTTCTGGCAAAAAGTTTCACCAGACGCAGCTAAATCAGGACCAGGGCGGCTAGAGGTCGCAATGCAAACACTAGCAGGTGCGTCGGATAAGGTTCCTAGTCCGCGATTGCAGGATATGCAGCGTATCGCGAAGACCTATGGAATTGAAATTCTAAAGGCGACAATCGGGACTAACGTCTCTCCAGCATTGGTTCTTGCTGTGATGACTGTGGAATCCGCAGGGAACCCCACTGCGATCAGCAATGCAGGCGCGCAGGGCCTGATGCAATTGATGCCCGCCACGGCAGAACGTTTTGGTGTTACAGATCGCTCAGTGCCTGCTGAAAGCATTTCAGGCGGTGTTAAGTATTTGGATTGGCTGATGGGCGAGTTTGAGAACGACCCTATCTTAGTCTTGGCGGGTTATAATGCAGGCGAGGGGTCAGTGCGTAAATACAGTGGGGTCCCACCCTTTCCAGAGACACGTGATTATGTGCCCAAAGTTTTGTCCGCATTTCAAGTCGCAAGCGGCTTATGCCTCACACCACCACAGTTGATTTCAGATGGCTGCGTTTTTGCGGCAATGAAGTAGGCCGTACTGAAACGAAAGAAACCGCACCATATATAAGGGCGCGGTTTCTGTTAATGAACATTTTGGCTGAGTTAGATTATCGTAGCCTCAGTCGCAGCGCGCAACTCGTCCGCTGTAACCCCATCTGCGGTCTCGACGATTTTCAAACCACCGTTGACGACATCTAAAACACCTAGGTTGGTGATGATGCGGTCAACGACGGATTTGCCTGTTAAAGGGAGTGTGCATTCTTTGAGAACTTTGCTGACGCCGTGCTTGTTCGTGTGATCCATTACAACCACTACGCGGCCAACGCCTGCAACCAGATCCATTGCACCGCCCATGCCTTTAACCAGCTTGCCCGGAATCATCCAGTTCGCAAGATCGCCGTTTTCAGCCACTTCCATCGCGCCAAGGATCGCCATAGCGATCTTACCGCCACGGATCATACCAAAAGACTGAGCGCTGTCGAAATAGGCGGTCTGGGGCAGTTCAGTGATTGTTTGCTTGCCTGCATTGATCAGGTCAGCGTCTTCGTCACCAGAGATGGGGAAGGGACCCATACCCAACATGCCATTCTCAGATTGAAGGGTAACTTCGATTCCTTCGGGAATGTAGTTGGATACAAGAGTTGGGATACCGATGCCCAAGTTTACGTACCAGCCGTCTTGAAGTTCTTGCGCGGCGCGTTCCGCCATTTGATTGCGATCCCACATGACTTAGGCCTCCCGTACTGTGCGTTGTTCGATACGTTTCTCATGATCACCTTGGACAATGCGGTGCACATAGATACCGGGCAGGTGGATTGTATCTGGATCAAGTGATCCAGTTTCAACGATCTCTTCCACTTCAGCGATACAGATCTTGCCGCACATGGCTGCGGGAGGATTAAAGTTGCGGGCTGTTTTGCGGAACACAAGGTTCCCAGTCGCATCAGCTTTCCATGCTTTGACGATGGCCAGATCGGCAACAATGCCTTCTTCCATGATGTAGGTCTCACCATTGAAGTCTTTATGCTCTTTACCGTCAGCGATCACAGTGCCTACACCTGTCTTGGTGTAAAAGCCCGGAATACCGCATCCGCCAGCACGCATACGTTCTGCTAGGGTCCCTTGAGGATTGAACTCCAACTCAAGTTCACCGCTTAGATATTGGCGCATGAACTCGGCGTTCTCGCCAACGTAAGAGGAGATCATCTTTTTGACCTGCTTGGTTTGTAGCAAAATTCCGATCCCAAAATCATCTACACCAGCATTGTTAGATGCAAAGGTCAGGTTCTTGGTGCCTGCCTCTTTGATCGCATTCAGCAATAATTCAGGTATGCCGCATAGGCCAAAACCGCCCGAGGCGATAAACATGCCATCAAACAACACGCCCTCTAGGGCCTCAGCTGCTGATCCATAGACTTTCTTCATGGAAACTCCCTTCCAAAACATTGGTTAGGCAATTTCTGGGGCTGCACTGCAGCAGAGTCAATGTAATGAACTAAATAGTTAGTATCGATGAGATGGAGCGCAGCGGTGGTGCGCTCCATCTTAGGTCTGCTGACTATTCGTCGTCAGCTGCTTTCTTTGGCGCTGCTTTCTTGGCCGGTGCCTTTTTGGCGGCAGCCTTTTTTGCTGCTGGTTTCTTGGCAGCGGCCTTCTTGGGGGCCGCCTTCTTTTTAGCCGCAGGCTTCTTCTTCGGCGCTGCCTTACGTTTGGCTGGCGATTTCGCTAATTTTTCTTCGATCAATTGCACGGCCTGATCAATGCTTAGGTCTTCGGGTTCAATCTCAGAAGGGATGGTCGCGTTGACCTTCTCCCATTTTACATAGGGGCCATACTTGCCCTTCATGATGTTGATCGGCCCGCCCATATCAGGGTGTTCGCCCAATTCGCGCAGCGGTGCGGCGGCAACGCCGCGTCCGCCACGGCTGGCGATTTTTTCAGCCAACAACTGAACGGCATGGTTCATACCAACGCTAAAGACGGATTCGATGTCTTCAAGGTTGGCATTGGTGCCGCCACGATGCGAAGTGCTTTCCGCATGCTTAAGGTATGGACCATAGCGACCAATGTTGGCCCAAACCATGATGCCATCTTCGGGGTGTGGACCGATTTCGCGAGGCAAGGACAGCAAGCGCAACGCTTGTTCCAAGTCAACTTCTGTTGGCACCCATTCTTTTGGAATCGATTGGCGTGGTGGTTTATTGTTTTCTTCGGTGACTTCGCCGCGCTGCACGTAGGGACCGAAACGGCCCTTGAATGCAGAAATCTTGTCACCAGCATCATCACCCAAATACTTGCCCTCTGGCGGGATGCCATTCGGATCTTCGATACCGGGAGGGCCGAAGGCGCGGGTGTACTTACACTCTGGGTAGCTTGAACAGCCAATGAATGCACCGCCAGAACGGGCTGTGCGCATGCTGAGGCGACCAACATTACAATTTGGGCAAAGGCGCGGATCACCACCTTCTTCCGTCATTGGGAACAAGTGTGGTGCTAATACGTTGTTAATTTTCTCAAGAACTTCAGTGATCCGCAGTTCGGAGGTCTCTGCGATGGAAGCTGAGAAATCGCGCCAGAAGGTTGCGAGTACATCTTTGTAGTCGCGTTCACCCGCGCTTACGTCATCGAGCTCTTCTTCAAGGCTGGCAGTAAAGTTGTACCCAACATAACGGCGGAAGTAATTTTCCAAGAAGGCGATAACCAAGCGGCCTTTGTCTTCTGGGATCAAGCGGTTCTTTTCTTTGCGTACATAATCGCGGTCTTGGATCGTTGTTACGACTGAGGCGTATGTAGACGGACGGCCAATGCCTAACTCTTCCATGCGTTTGACCAATGTGGCCTCGGTATAACGGGGTGGTGGTTGGGTGAAGTGTTGTTCGGGTTTAACCAGACGTTTGTCTGATGCTTCTCCTTGGGCAACTTGTGGGAGGCGCTTGTCATCGTCATCTACAACAACGTCATCGCGGCCTTCTTCGTAAATTTTCAAAAAGCCATCAAACAAGACAACTTGGCCTGTCGCACGCAAAGTCACTTGTTGATCTTCGCTGCCGATGTCGACTGTGGTGCGCTCAAGGCGCGCTGACTGCATCTGACATGCAAGGGTGCGTTTCCAAATCAGATCATAAAGTTTGCGTTGGTCCGCGTCGATGATCTTGAGCTCGTCAACGGCTTTGGACAGCTCAGTTGGACGGATACATTCGTGTGCCTCTTGGGCATTCTTGGCTTTGTTCTTGTAAACGCGTGGCGCGTCAGGGACATATTCTGCGCCGTAACGGGCAGAAATTGCATCACGTGTTAAGGCGATGGCTTCTGGTGCCATATCGATCCCATCAGTACGCATGTAAGTAATAAGGCCGGCCTCATACAAACGCTGTGCCGTGCTCATGGTTTGACGCGCGCCCATGCCGAACTTGCGGCTGGCTTCTTGTTGAAGTGTCGAGGTCATGAAGGGCGGAGATGGGTTACGCGTGCCAGGCTTTGCCTCAACTGACTGAATGGTCAGGTCACGGCTGTTGATTGCCTGTTCGGCCAATTCAGCTTGGGTCGCGTTTTCCAGATCGTAGCGTTCCAGCTTTTTGCCAGCTAGATGCGTCAGGCGCGCTTCAAATTCTTGACCGCGTGGGGTCGCTAGAAGTGCCTTTACGCTCCAGAATTCGCGTGCGTTGAAAGCTTCGATTTCCATTTCGCGTTCGGTCAGGATGCGCAAACAAACGGATTGTACTCGGCCAGCGGATTTGGCACCTGGCAACTTGCGCCACAAAACCGGCGAAAGGTTAAAGCCCACCAAGTAATCGAGTGCACGGCGGGCAAGGTATGCCTCAACCAATGGCATATCGACCTGGCGCGGGTTCTTCATCGCCTCTGTTACAGCCGTCTTTGTAATAGCATTAAAAACAACACGGCTTACGGGTGTGTCTTTATTAATAGCTTTGCGCTTGGTTAGCGCTTCTTGCAGGTGCCAGCTGATCGCTTCTCCTTCGCGGTCCGGGTCGGTCGCGAGGATCAGTTCGTTGTCGTTTTTCAACGCGTCAGTGATTGCTTTGACGTGCTTTTTACTGTCGCTGCCAATTTCCCACAGCATCTCGAATCCGTTTTCTGTATCAACAGAACCGTTCTTTGGGGGAAGGTCGCGAACATGTCCGTATGAGGCCAGAACAGTATAATTATCGCCTAAATACTTGTTGATCGTTTTTGCTTTTGCTGGGGATTCGACAACAACTACGGGCATAAATAGGGGTACCTTATATGGTAATTTTGGGCGTCTATGGCTGTGCAAGATGTGTTGCGCAAGAGCTGATTGTCAACGGGTGTTGAATATTTGAGTTCGCCAACGCGTTAAATGATACGCGCTAACAACCCTCCAGCGTGGCGTGAAATCTGCCCATCCAACTCCAAATCAAGCAATATTGGGGTCACCTGCGCGGGTGTTGTCTTAAGGTCGCGAATGAGTTGATCTTCCGCAATCGGGGAGGGCCCAAGGTGTGACAAAATCTGCATGTGCAGTATTGAGGCTTCCTGCAGATTTTGTTTGGCAGGTTTTGGTTCTTGAAGCGGTAAGGCCGGTTGTTGCGGGGCAATGGGGGCAAGCGCTTCGATAATGTCGGCGGCATTTCGTATCAAGGTCGCGCGGTCAAGGATAAGCATGTTGCCACCCGCCGCACGCGCATCAAAGGGATGTCCGGGAACAGCCAAAACATCGCGTCCTTGATCCAGTGCATCGCGGGCGGTTATTAGGCTCCCCGATTTTGTTGCGGCTTCAACTATCACTGTGGCTTGGGGTAATCTGGATATGATCCGGTTTCGTTTGGGGAAATGGCAGGCCATTGGCTGCAATCCCATCGAAATTTCGCTGAGGCGCAGGCCTTTGGCGCCAATGTTACCTGCCAATTCGGTGTTTTCGGCCGGATACATTATATCAACGCCGCCAGCCTGAACTGCGATTGTGCCGGTGTCTAATGCTGCAAAGTGTGCCGCTGCATCAACACCGCGTGCAAGGCCCGATACTATTACATACCCAGCTTGGCCCAGTTCCGCCGCCAGCGATTTTGCCATTCGGGTCCCAAGTGAGGATGCGTTGCGCGCACCAACCATTGATATTGCAGGCCGTTGTAAGAGTGACGGATCGCCTAGAATCCATAAAAAGGGTGGCGCATCTGTAAGGTCGCGTAATTGAGGCGGATATAGTGGGCTTGCGTCATCGATGAGGGTTGCACCTGCCACGCGTCCATTCTTCAGCTCTGCATGGATAACGCCTTCAGGACAAACTGCATAGTTTTGGACACCGGCGGAACGCGCTACCTCTGGTAGCGCGGCCAGCGCGTTCTGCGCGGTGCCGTGTTCAATCAGCAAACGTTTATACGTTGAGATGCCGACCCGGCGTGATCGCAACAGACGAAGGCGATAAAACCGATCATCTTCCGAGGTGGGTGGGAGTGGGGGTGAGTGGAAGAAGGATTCGATCCCTGTTCAGTCATCCTATGCTCCGTCTGTTGCTGGATTCGTTATAGCGAGATGCTGGTTAATGATGGGTGAATGGAATCGCCTCTATTTGATCTTTGGTTCGCTAAAAATTTGAGAAGGTTCCATTTATGCTAAATGCATTTGTAACCAGCCGTCACTAAGCGGCGCTTCCTCCGACGGTTAGCCCACCAATCATCAATGTTGGTTGCCCAACGCCAACAGGAACCCATTGCCCTGCTTTGCCACAGTTGCCCATCCCGGGGTCCAGCGCCATGTCGTTACCTATGGCCCGAATCTGTTTCAGGGCCGTCGCGCCGTCACCAATCAGCGTGGCACCATTGACGGGTGCGCCTACCACACCGTTTTTCACTTGGTATGCCTCGGTACAGCTAAACACGAATTTGCCGTTTGTGATGTCCACTTGTCCACCACCAAAACCAACCGCGTAAATACCGTCTTTCAAGTCGTTCACAATATCACCGGGTGAGACATCTCCGCCTAACATATAAGTGTTGGTCATCCGTGGCATGGGGGCGTGGGCATAGCTTTCGCGCCGGCCATTGCCGGTTGGTGCAACGTCCATAAGGCGCGCGTTTTGACGGTCCTGCATGTAGCCCACTAAGACACCGTCATCGATCAATACATTTTTGGCAGAGGGCGTGCCCTCGTCATCGACAGTGATAGAACCACGGCGATCAGGAATAGTACCGTCGTCCAATACAGTAACCCCTTTGGCAGCAATGCGTTCACCCAATAGCCCCGCAAATGCACTTGAGCCTTTGCGGTTGAAATCGCCCTCGAGGCCATGGCCAATCGCTTCGTGCAATAAGATACCTGGCCAACCAGGGCCGAGAACAACGTCCATAACGCCGGCAGGTGCAGGAACGGCGTCAAGGTTCACCAATGCGACGCGCAGGGCCTCGCGGGTTTTGTCCTGCCAATCTTTGGGGGCCAACATGCCATCAAGACCAACACGCCCACCGCCTCCAGCACTTCCTGATTCGCGACGGCCATCTTTTTCGACGATGATTGAGACGTTCACGCGGGTCATTGGACGGATGTCGCGGACTGATCCACCTTCAGGGCGCAAAATCTCGATTTCTTGGATTGATGCGGCGATGCTCGCTGTGACCTGGACCACACGTTTATCTAAGGACCGCGCGAAATCATCCATCGCCCGTAGTATGTCCAATTTAACTGGGAAAGTTGCACCAGCAATCGGGTCTTCGTCAGTATATAACTTGATATTAGTGGCTTGTGGAGCGTCCGACCAAGTTCCACCACCGTCTGCGACAGCCAATCGCGCTGTTTGAGTTGCGCGTTTCAGTGCGCTGTCGGAAATCTCGGTTGAGTGAGCATAGCCAACGACTTCGCCGCGAACCGCACGTAGCCCGAATCCCTCTGAGGCGTCATAGCTGGCGGTTTTGAGGCGGCCATCGTCGAAAACCATCGCCTCTGAACGGCGGCGTTCAAGGAATAACTCGCCGTCATCAGCCCCCGCCGTCGCTTCGCGTAGGGTTTTGAGGGCGGCTTCGCGGTCCAAATTGGTCTCAAATGGCGAAAAATGGGTGTCTGACATCTGTTGGTTCCTGTATTTTATTGGTGCTTTTTCAGCATTCATCCTGAATTTGGTGAAAAAGCGTCCGTTTGCCGCGCCTGAACATCTTTATCTTGTAGTCAGAATATGATTGTAAGCACGGATAATACAACGGGAGGCGAACGTGTTTCGCACTATTGCCTTCCATGCGAACCAACAGTGATGACTGGATCAGGACGACACATGAAAAACCTATTCTCCACCACCGGCCTTTTGGCTGCGTTCGCGGCGGCCCCTGCGCTAGCCCAAGAAAACCTTGAAATCATCGGTGCTCCGATTGATGGCAAGATGGGCTTTCAGCCAGCAGCCACCGAACTGGCCCGTGATATTCACGCGTTGGACAACCTGCTTTTGATCGTGATCACGATCATCACAGTATTTGTTACAGCCTTGATGCTTTGGTGCATTTATCGCTTCAACAAAAAGCGCAATCCAGAAGCAGCAAGCTTTACGCACCACACCACTGTTGAAGTTTTGTGGACTGTTGTGCCAATTGTTGTTCTTGTTGGAATCGGCGCATATTCATTGCCGATCTTGTTCAAGCAGCAAGAAATCCCAACAGCAGACGTGACAATCAAAGCGATTGGCAACCAATGGTACTGGACACATGAATATGTGGACCACGACTTTGGTTTCGACAGCTACCTTATCGGTTCTGACGCGACGCTTGATACATCGGTGCGTGCTGAAGACGAAAACGTAACAGCGTTCGTTCTTGATGAACACATGGAAGCCAAGTTGGCTGATGCCGGATATTCACGTGATGAATGGTTGTTGGCCACAGACACTTCTGTTGTTGTTCCTGTGAATAAAACTATCGTTGTTCAGGTGACTGGCGCTGACGTGATCCACGCATGGACCATCCCTGCATTCGGCGTGAAGCAAGACGCAGTGCCAGGTCGTTTGGCGCAGCTTTGGTTCAAAGCAGAAAAAGAAGGCATCTACTTTGGTCAGTGCTCTGAGCTTTGTGGCAAAGATCACGCCTACATGCCGATCACTGTAAAAGTTGTAAGCCAAGAAGCTTACGAGGCTTGGTTGCAAGATGCGATCGACGAGTATGCAGGCACGCCACTGCCTGTAAACGTCGCCTCTAACTAAAATAGGGTAGGGCGGGACCGGTTCCCGCCTTCCTCAGCACAGTTTTCTCATCACCCCAATTGCGAGCGAGCAGCATGTCAGACGCCAGCTATACCGCCCCAAGTAAAGAGACCGAGGCCTCCTTGGGTGATTACTTTGCCTTGCTTAAGCCACGGGTCATGTCACTTGTGATCTTCACAGCCTTTGTGGGCATGTTGGCAGCACCTGTTTCTGTTCACCCTGTCGTGGGTTTCGCATCCATCCTGTTCATCGCAATCGGTGCCGGCGCATCTGGAGCACTGAACATGTGGTGGGATGCAGACATTGATATGATCATGAAGCGGACGGTCAAACGGCCTATTCCTGCAGGCAAAGTTCAAGCTGGCGAAGCATTGTACCTAGGTGCGGCGCTTTCTGGCATGGCAGTGATGATGCTGGCGCTATCTGCTAACTTGCTAGCTGCTGGCCTGTTGGCTTTCACAATCTTCTTTTACGCCGTGGTTTACACCATGTGGTTGAAACGCTCGACACCGCAAAACATCGTGATCGGTGGTGCGGCTGGTGCGTTCCCTCCGTTGATTGGCTGGGTTGTTGCAACCGGGTCTATGTCGATCGAAGGTTGGTTGATGTTCGCATTGATCTTCGTTTGGACACCGCCGCATTTTTGGGCTTTGGCATTGTTTATGCGCTCCGACTATGACGACGCAGGTATCCCGATGTTGACCGTGACGCACGGCCGGCCGAGCACACGCCGCCACATTTTTGGGTATACAGTCGTATTGTTTGCCTTGGCTGTGGGCACTGGCTTTACCAGCATCGGTGGCCCTGTTTACTTGGTGGCGGCATTGGTCTTGAACACGCTGTTCCTCAAGGGTGCATACGATATCTGGAACCGCGACGAAGTTGCGTCAGAGGTTGATGACTATGCCGTCGAGCGTAAGTTCTTTAAACTTTCACTGCTTTATTTGTTCCTGCACTTTGGTGCGATTTTGGCCGAGGCGCTGTTGCGTCCTTGGGGATTGGGTGGCTGGTAATGGCTCTTAAAGTTGAACACGAAATTCATCAGCGTCGCAAAGGTCGCAATGTTGGTGTTGGCCTGATGTTGGGTGCTTTCGTAGTGCTAGTTTTGGCGCTGACCTTTACAAAAATCACCAGCGGCGATTTTGAATTGCCCAAAGCGAACGAGATCAGCCAGTGAAAAAGTTGACCGGGCCACAAAAAACAGTTGCACAAACAGTGTCGCTTGTCGTTTTGATGGGCGGTTTGGCATGGGCTTCTGTGCCGTTTTACGATTGGTTCTGCCGCGTTACTGGCTTTGGTGGCACAACCGGCATTTCGACTGTCGCACCCGACGATGTGCTAGAACAAACCATCAAGGTTCGTTTCGACGCCTCACTGCACAGCGATATGGATTGGGACTTCAAACCTGAAGTTCATGAAATGGAAATGCGCATTGGTGAGACTGGGCTGGCCTTTTATGAGGCACACAACCCAACAGATCGCCCGATAGCAGGACAAGCCAGCTATAACGTCACACCGTACCAAGCTGGTTACTTCTTTAACAAAATTGACTGCTTCTGCTTTGAAGAGCAGGTATTGCAACCGGGTGAAACCGTTATGATGCCTGTCAGCTTCTATGTAGACCCGGAAATTGTGACGGATCGTGACGCAAAATACGTGCACACCATCACACTTAGCTATACATTCTACGAAATTGATTTGCCCGAAGGCTTCGCAGCCCTAGACGCAGTCACAGACACAACCTTGAACTAGGGGACGCTTCATGGCCCACGCAAAGAACCACGACTATCACATCCTACCACCATCCATTGAACCATTGTTGGGCGCGGTTGCTGCCTTCTTTATGCTGTTTGGTGCCGTACTGTGGATGCATGATTCAGGCCCTTGGATGTTCTTGATCGGCTTCGTTGCTGTTCTTTACGTCATGTTCACTTGGTGGTCTCGCGTTGTCGAAGAATCACACGTTGGTGATCACACAACAGTTGTTCAAATCGGCCTGCGTTATGGCGTGATCTTGTTCATCACATCCGAAGTTATGTTCTTCGCAGCGTGGTTCTGGTCTTTCTTCAAACACGCAATCTACCCGATGGAAGATTACTTTGGTTCTGAATATGTGGCTCCAGAGATTTATCCGGTTGATGCATTGCACTTGCCACTAATCAACACGTTGATATTGTTGCTATCTGGCTGTGCCGTTACTTGGGCTCACCACGCACTGGTTCACGAAAACAACCGCAAAGATTTGATTATGGGCCTCACCCTATCAATCATCTTGGGCGTCGCGTTTACTGCACTTCAAGCATACGAATATGCGCACCTTCTCCACGAAGGTTGGGTTTTCGGTGGCGACGAGTTCTACTCTAACTTCTTTATGGCAACGGGCTTCCACGGCTTCCACGTATTGATCGGTACAATCTTTTTGACGGTCTGCTTGATCCGCGCAATCAAAGGTCACTTCACACCAGAACAGCACTTGGGCTTTGAAGCCGCCGCTTGGTACTGGCACTTCGTGGATGTGGTTTGGTTGTTCCTATTCTTCGCAGTCTACATGTGGGGCATCTAAGCCTAACAGTGTCGGTTGCACCTCGGCGCTAGATACCTAATACAACAAGGCGCATGGGACATCTCATGCGCCTTTTTCTTTTCCCCGACGAGGGCGTTATGAAACGTATAATCTTCTTTGTATTTTTCGGACTGGGCGGCTTTGCTGTACTGGTCAGCTTGGGCACTTGGCAGATCCAACGCCTGACGTGGAAACAAGGGATCATTGAACAGATCCAAGAGCGGATTGTTGAGGCACCCGTTGCCTTGCCGGCAACTCTTGATCCCATCGAAGACAAATACCTATCTGTTAGCGTTGAAGGCTTCATGAAGCCCGAAGTCCTGCGCGTGCTTGTGTCCCAGAAAACGGTTGGGGCCGGCTACCGCCTTATCAGCCCTTTCATGGTTGACGGGGGCACGATCTTGGTCGATCGCGGTTTCATCTCGGTCAACGACCCTTTACCGAAACCATCCCTGTTGCAGGTGCAAACGGTTGTAACGGGTAACCTTCATTGGCCCCAAGAAACCGATGGCTACACACCGGCACCTGACATTGAGAAAAACATCTGGTTCGCACGTGATGTGCCGCTTATGGCAGCAACTCTCAGTACCGACCCGATAATGATTGTTCTGCGTGACACAACGGCAGCAAACGACGGCGTATCGCCTTTGCCCGTAGACACCAGCCGCATTCCGAACGATCATCTGCAATACGCAATTACATGGTTCTTGTTGGCCTTTATTTGGACAGCAATGACTGCCTATTTCCTGTTGTGGTCACGCCGCAGCAAAACTGAAACCTGATCAGAGTACGCATACGTGAAATATATCTCGACACGGGGACAAGCCCCAGAACTCACATTCGAAGACGCAATGCTAACGGGCCTTGCCCGCGATGGTGGCCTATACGTGCCAGAAACCATTCCACAGCTCAGCACTGATGACATCAAGGCGATGGCTGGTAAGCCCTATGAAGAAATCGCGTTTCAGGTCATGCGGCCATTCGTGGGCGATACATTCTCGGACGACGATTTCAAAGGTATCATAGAACGAGCCTACAAAGGCTTTGGTCACGCCGCGCGTGCGCCGTTGGTCCAGCTGGATCATGGTCACTATCTGCTTGAGTTGTTCCATGGCCCAACGCTGGCGTTCAAAGACTTTGCTATGCAATTGATCGGCCAGCTGTTCCAAACTGCTTTGTCGCGCCGCAATGAGCGTGTCACGATTGTGGGGGCAACGTCGGGCGATACTGGTTCTGCTGCGATTGAAGCGTTCCGCGGTCTTGATAATGTTGACGTATTCATCATGTACCCCCATGGCCGCATTTCTGAAGTGCAGCGCCGCCAGATGACAACACCCTCTGAGTCAAATGTTCATGCACTTGCCATGGATGGTGATTTTGACGATTGCCAAGCCCGCCTTAAAGACATGTTCAATGATTTCGAATTCCGTGATGGCGTCCGTCTGGCTGGTGTGAATTCAATCAACTGGGCACGTGTTTTGGCGCAGGTTGTATACTACTTTAGCTCAGCTGTTTCTGTCGGCGCACCTGATCGCAAAGTTAGCTTTACCGTTCCAACAGGTAACTTTGGTGACATCTTTGCAGGCTACATCGCTAAGCGTATGGGGCTACCGATTGACCGTTTGGTCGTGGCAACCAACCAGAACGATATCTTGCACCGCTGTTTGAGTGGCCAAGGCTACCACAAGGGCGAAACATCGCCATCCATCAGTCCGTCTATGGATATCCAAGTAAGCTCTAACTTTGAGCGTGCGTTGTTCGATGCATATGACCGTGATGGAAACGCAGTTTCCCAATTGATGGACGAACTTAAGCAAGGTGGCTTTGACGTGAGCCAAGGCGCAATGGAAGTTCTGCAAAGCCACTTTGATTCAGGTCGCGCATCCGAAGAAGAGACTAGCAGCACCATCACAGAGACATTGAAAACGTCTGGCGAATTGTTGTGCCCTCACTCAGCTATCGGCGTCAAAGTGGCCAACGATCAACCGGCCAGCGAAACACCTATGATCACATTGGCAACAGCGCATCCCGCAAAGTTCCCGGATGCAGTAGAAGCCGCAAGTGGCATCCGTCCACCACTGCCTGCACGTATGGCTGACCTTTACGAACGCGACGAACGCGTGACCCGCATCGCAAATAATTTGGATGCCCTCAAAGACCATATCAAAGGAAATATCCGCCAGTGAGCTTGCAACAACACCGCCTGTCCAACGGATTTCGCATCGTCACTGAACATATGCCAGGCCTTGCATCCGCATCGATAGGTATCTGGGTTGGGGCGGGGGCACGCCACGAGGCAGCGGACCAAAATGGTATTGCGCACTTCCTTGAACATATGGCGTTCAAAGGCACAAAGCGACGTAACGCGTTGCAAATTGCTGAGTCCATTGAAGACGTTGGCGGCTACCTTAATGCTTACACCAGTCGTGAAGTCACCGCCTATTATGCGCGTGTCTTGGAAAACGATGTTCCTTTGGCCTTGGATGTCATTGCAGACATTCTTCTTAACCCTGTCTTTGACGAAGATGAGATTGAAATCGAGCGTGGCGTGATTTTGCAAGAAATCGGCCAAGCCTTGGATACGCCAGACGATGTGATCTTTGATTGGTTGCAAGAAACGGCGTATCCGGACCATCCAATGGGTCGTACGATCCTTGGTCCAACAGAACGTGTTTCTGCGTTCTCTCAGGCAGATTTACGCAAGTTTGTGGGCCAACACTATGGTCCAGAACAAATGATCCTGTCTGCGGCAGGTTCCGTCGATCACGACGCGCTTGTTAAGATGGCCGAAGAATTGTTTGGCCACATGACGCCAACGCCCAAATTTGACCTCGCACCAGCAAAATTTGTTGGTGGGGATTTCCGTCAGAACAAATCGTTGGAACAGGCACATTTCGCCCTTGGCTTTGAAAGCCCAGGCTATCGCGCGGACGACATTTACGTGGCGCAAATTTACGCAAGTGCACTTGGTGGTGGCATGTCCAGTCGCCTGTTCCAAGAAGTGCGTGAAAAACGTGGCCTTTGTTATACGATCTTTGCCCAAGCTGGCGCGCATGCTGACACCGGAATGACCACCATTTATGCGGGCACCAGCGGTGAACAACTTGGTGAACTGGCCGAGATCACGATTGATGAAATGAAGCGTGCAGCAACAGACATGAGCCCAGCCGAAGTGGCCCGTGCACGCGCACAAATGAAAGCTGGGTTGTTGATGGGACTAGAAAGCTCATCTAACCGTGCAGAACGTTTGGCGCGCCTAATCCAGATCTGGGATCGCATTCCTGCACTGGATGAAACTGTTTCTATGATTGATGCGGTTACGACTGGTGATGTACGTGATTTCGCTGAGAAAATGGCGTCTACAGCACCGGTTGCATTGGCGATGTATGGACCAGTTGATAGCGGACCAACTTTGGACGCAGTTCAGGCACGGCGCCTTAGCTGATGTTGTTGGGTAAGCGTAAAATACGGATCGAAACGGAGCGGCTGACCCTGCGCCAACCGGCGCATACAGATTATCGCCCTTGGTCAACGTTACGTTCCCAAAGCAGCGATTTCTTAACGCCATGGGAACCCGTGTGGGCACCCGACCATCTGTCGCGCAAAGCGTTCATAAACCGTGTGTCTTGGGCGCAGCGTTCGGTGACATCTGGCACCGCGATGCCATTGTTTCTCGAGCGTCGTGAAGACGGTGCTTTGGTGGGGGCAATCACCTTGGACAACATACGTCGTGGCCCGTCACAGGCAGGGACATTGGGCTATTGGACAGGCCAAGCGTTCGCGCGCAATGGATATATGCGCGAAGCGATTTTGGCCGTTGTGCATCATGCCTTCACACAGCTGGACCTTAGCCGTATTGAGGCAGCCTGTTTGCCCGAGAACAAGCCCTCGCGCGCATTATTGGAACGCTGCAGCTTCAAATATGAAGGTGTTGCGCAATCCTATTTGCAGATTGGTGGACGTTGGAAAACGCATGTTTTGTATTCCGCATTGCGCAGTGATCGCCGTGGTCGCACAGACGCAGGTTAAACGACAACAGTTGGAGTTAAGATGTTAAATTCATTGACGAATGAAGTCGAAACCACATTGAAATCGCTACTCCCTGCGGATCGTTTCCGTGACACGGATGATCAATATACTAAGGAACCTCGGGGTCGATATAGCGGTCAGAAAAGCCTAGTTGCTTTGCCAAGGTCGACCGCTGAGGTCAGTGCGTTGGTGACGGCCTGTGCTCAGGCACGTGTCGGGATTGTGCCCTTTGGTGGTGGTACTGGATTGGTGGGCGGTCAGGTCGCTGAAGATGGGCCTAAGTCTTTGATCTTAAGTCTGGAAAAGATGAATGCTGTGCGCGAAGTGTATGCAGAAGAGAACGTGCTGATTGCTGAAGCGGGTGTTATTTTGGCGGATGTTCAGACGGCGGCGGATAAGAAGAATCGGTTATTTCCATTGTCATTGGCGGCCGAAGGATCGGCGCGAATTGGCGGAAATCTAGCGACCAATGCTGGCGGCACATCTGTTCTAAGATACGGAAATACAAGGGATTTATGCCTGGGTCTTGAAGCCGTGATGCCATCGGGTAAAATTCTGAATGGCCTAAGTCGCCTGCGTAAAAACAACACCGGATATGATCTGCGGCACTTGTTGATTGGCTCTGAGGGAACGTTGGGGATCATCACCGCAGCGGCGCTGAAACTGTCGCCAAAGCCTGCGAAAATTGGCACTGCAATGTTGGTGGTCGAAAGCCCGAAAGCAGCGCTTTCGTTGTTGTCTTTGGCGCGTGATCAGCTGGGCGAAATGGTCAGTGGTTTTGAATTGATGCATAAGCAAGGCATTGATTTCCTTACGCAATACATGCCTGACGTCCGTCAACCGTTTGACGCGGCACCTGAGTGGACTGTGTTGATCGAGGTCGGATTTCCTGCGGCGATGGATCCGCAATCTGCGCTGGAGACGTTGTTTGAGGAAGGCATGGAAGCCGGATTGGTCAGTGACGGCGTGATCGCCCAATCACAGGCGCAGTCAGACGCGTTTTGGACGGTGCGTGAAAGCATTCCAGAGGCCAATCGCCGTGTCGGTTCCATCTCGTCCCATGACATATCTGTGCCCCTAGGTGCCCTTGCAGGGTTTATCGAGGAAGCTAATCAACGAATTGAAAAGATTGGCGATTTCCGGGTAAACTGCTTTGGTCACGTGGGTGATGGAAACCTTCATTATAATGTTTTCCCCCAAGAAGGACGCACACGCGCAGACCATCAAAATGAGCGTGAAGAGATTAAACGCACAGTGCATGATCTTACCCACGAATTGGGTGGATCGGTTAGTGCTGAACACGGGGTTGGCCGTCTAAAGGTGGATGATTTGGAGCGTTACGGCGATCCAACCAAACTGACAGCGATGCGTGCGATCAAGACTGCATTGGACCCGTTTGGGATCATGAATCCGGGCGCTGTTCTGAGGACTTAAGTACGCTGTGTTAAAGGTGGCGTTAGCAGGTTCTTGGCTTTGGTTCGCCCAACACTGCAGGTGGAAACTGTGCAGAACACCCCCTGAACTGTACAGTTTCAGATTGAGAATTCGGGGTCTTCAGGCCTGTTTTTAACAAACTGCACATTTAACGGCGTAAACTGTACAATTGCCCCAAATCTTAACCAAAGATGACCGAATCTGGTTAACACGCACCAGAAAAACTGCAGACAATTTTAGTTAACTGGCGTCCAGATACCATTGCGCCATTTCAGGGGAGTGGTCGAAATTGGGGCCGCAAATTCGTTTATGGTTGGGTCCACAAGAGTAAGTAGGTTTTCAACCGCACCCTCAACATCGCCATCAACAAACAACACCAGATCTGGCGCGGCGACCATGGCCACGATGCTGCCCAGCCCAACGCTCACGCCCTGCCAGAAACTGTGGTTCAACATGAAGCTGGTTTCGAAATCGCCATCAAGGGACAGGATGTACAAACCATCACCCCCCTCAATTTTCAAATTCCATGCGCGGCTTTGTTGATTTTGCAATGCGATGGCTTTGAGGTCTGCCGCATTGAGTTCAAGTTGGGCAAGTTCATCAACGGTCACGAATTGAATAATCTGTTCGTTGTCTTGGACAAAGAACAGCGACATGTCCGCCGCGAAGGGCAGGGTGACGGGCAGGCTTTGGGCTTCTTCTTGGTCCTCGTCGCCAAACCGCTTGGTCCCAAACCCCTTTGGATGGAATTCGTCAGAGGCGTCGTCTTCGAACGGTTCGCTGCCAAACCCAGTGGGTCGAATAACGGGATAGATCTTGGTAAGGTCAAGCGCGGCTTCGGGGGCGACGGATTGAGAGACTTCAATGGTGAAGTTTATAAACTTCCCAAGCGCTTGTTGCCGTGCGGTGTCGCTTGCTGCCTCTTGCATCGTTTTGTGAATGGTATCGGGCAAACTGATTTGCATCGGTCCATCGTTTATCCGAAAGCTGATATAACGTTGTTCCAAGTCCACGTTGGTTGATGTCACCCGCGGATCGTCAAGGAATTTTCCGTGCATCAGATTTAGCGTGTCATCCAGCGTTTTTGGGCGCGCTATCTCGGCCTGCGCCGTGAGGGCGAAAGCAAGTGTTAAAAGTGTGGCTATTAACAGCCGCTGCATTTATTCGCCTTCGAACTCGCAAAGAACGCTGACATCCATGCCCATGGTCTCCAGCTTTTTGCGGCCACCGAGTGCTGGTAGATCGATGATAAAGGCACAAGACACGATTTCCCCGCCCAAACGTTCGATCAGTTTGATGCTGGCCTCAGCCGTGCCACCTGTTGCCAACAGGTCATCCACCACTAGGATTTTTTCACCCGGTTGGATCGCATCGTCGTGCAATTCCATGACGGCTTCACCATATTCGAGTGTGTAGGCTTGGGAAATTGTCTTGCCCGGCAGTTTTCCTTGTTTGCGAATTGGGACGAATCCAACAGACAGTTGGTGTGCGATGGCACCGCCAAGGATGAAGCCCCGTGCTTCTAGCCCGACGACTTTGTCGATCTGGATACCAACGTAGGGGTGCAGCATTTGGTCAATCGCCAAACGAAACCCGCGTGGGTCTGCGAACAGGGTGGTCACATCACGAAACATGATCCCCTTGTGTGGGAAATCAGGGATTGTGCGAATGTAATCTTGGACTTGTTTCATGTGTTTTCCATTTGGTAATTTTGGGCCGTACTAAGTTGGGGTCGTATTAAAGCAGACGTCCAGCAACTGCATCAAGTTTCGCCATCACTGCGGGATCCCGCGCTTCGGGCGCTGTGAGGATGGCAAATTCAAGTGCGCGGTCACAGCCGTGTTCGCAAGGCGCGCGGTCTGCACCCAACAAAACAGGCAGGCGTTTCACAAGGTCGCGCCCTTTGTCGGCGTTGCCCATTAAGGTTTGGATAATCTGCGTCACGTCGACTTCGCCGTGATCTGGGTGCCAGCTGTCATAGTCAGTGATCATCGCGACGGAGGCATAGCAAAGTTCGGCTTCGCGGGCCAGTTTTGCTTCGGGCATGTTGGTCATGCCGATCACATCCGCGCCCCAGCTTTCGCGGTACATTTTGGATTCGGCCAATGTAGAGAACTGTGGCCCCTCCATCGCAAGGTAGGTGCCGCCGCGGTGTGTGTTGATCCCAGCGGCGCGTGCTGCGGTTTCGCAGGCGTCTGACAGGCGCGGGCAGGTTGGATGTGCGACTGAAACGTGGGCCACGCAGCCTGTGCCGAAGAATGATTTTTCACGGGCAAAGGTGCGGTCGATGAACTGGTCGACGATGACGAAATCGCCGGGTGCCATTTCTTCGCGAAAACTACCGCAAGCAGAGACAGAGATCACGTCCGTCACCCCGATCCGTTTCAGCGCGTCGATGTTGGCGCGGTAGGGAACGGTGGTGGGCGAATGGATGTGTCCGCGTCCGTGGCGGGGCAGGAACGCCATGTCGACACCCTCTAGCGTACCGGTCAGAATTTGATCAGACGGCGCGCCCCAAGGGGTGTCCACGGCGATCCATTCGGGGTTTTGCAATCCGTCGATATCATAGATGCCAGAGCCGCCGATGACGGCGATTTTCGTTTTGAGAGCGGCGTTGGTCATTGGGGAATCCTTGAAACTGCGGTTGAGGGGATTTTACGCATTTGAGGCTGAAATAAAACCGCCATTGCGGCTTTGTGATCGCATCGCAGCGGATTTGTGCGAGGGTTGAAAAGTGACGTGACGGTACAGATCATTTCCTGTGTTGCTGTGTTTTGCAGAAAGTGGTCGGTAATGGTGAAATGTATTTTGTTAGAGGGCGCGATTATGGCTGCAACAATTGATATCTCCCGTTTTTCCAACCTTGCGATTGAGGCCCATGATGATGGGGTTTGGGTTGTAACGCTGAACCGCCCTTCAAAACGCAATGCATTAAATGAAGCGACTGTGGACGAGATGGTCGAGTTCTTTTCGCTGGCACCGCGTGCTGGTGTGCGCGCCGTTGTATTGGCGGGGGCTGGCGATCATTTTTGCGCGGGTCTGGATTTGGTGGAGCACCATGACGAAGACCGCAGCCCCGCTGATTTTATGCACGTCTGCCTGCGCTGGCACGAGGCGTTCAACAAGATGGAATATGGCGGCGTGCCCGTTATCGCGGCACTGCAAGGCGCTGTTGTGGGCGGGGGGCTGGAGTTGGCCAGCTCGGCCCATATCCGCGTGATGGATCAAACCGCGTATTTTGCATTGCCAGAGGGACAGCGCGGGCTGTTCACAGGGGGCGGTGCCACGATCCGCGTCACGGATTTGGTGGGTAAGGCACGGATGATCGACATGATGCTGACGGGGCGGGTGTATCAGGGGCAAGAAGCGGTGGATCTGGGCCTGGCGCAATATATCGTTGAGGGGTCCAGCCTTGAGACCGCGATGGAACTGGCGCGCAAAGCAGCACAAAACCTACCCCTGTCAAACTTTGCCATCTGCTCAGCGGTCAGCCACATCCAAAACATGTCTGCGATGGACGGTGCCTATGCAGAGGCGGTGGTCGCAGGGGTGGTGAACACGCAGCCAGACGCGCGCGAACGCCTTGCCGCCTTCGCAGATAAAAGCGCAGCGCGGGTGCGTCCGAACGCGTGAGCGGGATCAGTCGCGGCGAATGACACCTGTGATCGCAGCGGCACCTAGGGCGGTTACGATCCAGCCGACGATGGTGAAGACCCAGCTGAGCCACCACATGTGATAACCCGCCGCACCGCGTGTGGTGGAGGGGGCCCAAGCATCCGTTTGGCCGATGTTGATGATCGGGATGACAAGGTCGGTTGCATAGGCAATAGCCTGAAAGGTTTCCCAGTCGCGGCCCGCTTGGGTTTTCGCAGACCATTCTTCGGCTGCGTTTTCTTTGTGTGAAAGGGCTTTCCAATCGTCAGAGACTTGGATGACAGCGGAGTTTGGGGCGAAGCCGCCAAAGGTCCATGCCATGTGGGACGGAATGGCGGCGAGACCGATCAATAGGAATAAAAATCGCAGACTGCGAAAGGGTTGGTGACCGTATCCGGTTAGGGTCCCCATTAGTTTGTCTACGAACAGCCAATGCGCAGCGGCTAATGATTTGGTCGCAAGGTGAGATACTGTAATGTTTTTTGTCGTTTCACTGAGTTTTCTTAGGTTTTTGCGATAGCTTTTCAGCAGCAAAGCGTCGCGTTTTTCCAAAACCTGACGCGCATCGTTGTCGTGTCCCATGTCGCGTAGGATTTTAGCGAGCTGGGTGTAGGGCTGGGGTGTGAATGTTCCATTCCAATTAGAGACGTTGTGTAGCCAAGCTAGCCTTGATTTAGCGTCTAACGGCCCGCCGATGATCGTATCATATGTCAAGCCTTCAAGATCGACCCGCCAACCACTTGGCCAACTACCTTCATCGTCACACAAAACGGATGTATGGGCATTGGCGAAGTTCAATGTGCCTTTGGTAACAGTAACGCCGCGCCAGACTAACCCGCCATTTATTTTCGCGCTTTGTGCGTTAAACGCGTGGCCGTTCTTGACTTCAAATGTCGCCTTTTCACAGGCCAGTTGCCCACCGATTGTTGCGCTGTTCAGGTCGATTGTCGCCTGTGTGGTGATGTTTCGCAGAAAGACAGATCCCGTGACTTTCATTGTTTGGCCGAACAGGTCTTGTAGGTCACTGCCATTCAGCACGAGTTGTTTGCATTCGGATTGTTCGCAGTCGATGTGTTCCTCAAATCGGCTGTTTTGCATTCGAATAGCGCCGCGTGTAGTGTTGAGTTTGAGGTCAAGTGTTCCGGTGACGTGTGCTCCTTTGACCCAAACGCCGATGTCGTCGACTTTGCAGTCATCACACCCGCCTAGGATCAGATAGCGCAATACATCGGCGTGGATATGGCGGCTGGGGGCGGGTGTGCCTTCGGGGGGCAATTCGCCGTCGCTCAAACCGTAAGGTTCACCCTTTTGACAGGCCTCTATCAACTGCTCTTCGGCGGGTGTCAGTTCCCGCGCCTGCAACTCTGCCCACGTCCGAATATGTGCCATCACTCACCACTCCCACTCTCTCCCGCAATGGTAGCAATTTATCGTAAGAATGGAATAGCCAACCTGCAGTCATCACCCTGAAATCACGACCAAAACCGCCCCAAACCCCAGCAGGGTTCACAACAGCCATAAAACGGGGTAGTAGCCGCCCTAACAAAGACACCCTTGTACTGACTGGAAATTACATGCGCGCGACATTGGCTGCATTTACGAAGAATATGGACGTAACTGATTTACGTTGGATGGACGAGGGTTTCACCTTTGGTCGTTTGCGGATTGAATTGCTATCGGGTTTGACCGTTGCCTTGGCCCTTGTGCCTGAAGCGGTTGCATTTGCCTTCGTTGCGGGCGTGAACCCGCTGGTGGGTCTGTATGCTGCGTTTATCGTGGGTTTGATCACCGCATTGTTTGGCGGTCGCCCTGGTATGATTTCTGGTGCGACGGGCGCTTTGGCGGTTGTGATGGTGGCCTTGGTCGCGCAGCACGGCGTTGAATACTTGTTTGCCACCGTTGTTTTGATGGGTCTGTTGCAGATATTTGCAGGCGTCATGCAGTGGGGTAAGTTCATTCGTTTGGTCCCGCATCCTGTAATGTTGGGGTTTGTGAACGGCCTTGCGATCGTTATTTTCTTGGCTCAGATGACCCAATTCAAAGTGCCCGGTTCCGTTGTGAGCAACGGTCACGGCATGACGGGTGGCGAATGGTTGTCTGGTGGTCCGCTGTATATGATGCTGGGTCTTGTCATGGCGACGATGGCGATCATCTGGGTTATGCCGCGCATCACCAAATTCATTCCTGCGCCTTTGGCTGGCATCGGTATCGTTGCGGCTGTGGTTATTGGTTTTGGCATGGACGTTCCGCGCGTAGGCGATTTGGCCTCCATCAGCGGTGGTCTTCCGACATGGCACATTCCGATGGTTCCGTTGAACTGGGCCACGATTGAAATTATCCTGCCCTACGCTGTGATTTTGGCGGCGATTGGTTTGATTGAAAGCTTGCTGACCCTAAACTTGGTTGGTGACATGACGGGCAAACGTGGTGGCGCGAGCCAAGAATGCATCGCCCAAGGCGTGTCCAACACGGTCACTGGTTTCTTCGGTGGTATGGGCGGTTGCGCGATGATCGG
>DLQI01000005.1 GCA_002478745.1 Rhodobacteraceae bacterium UBA7436
AACCTTTATTCATCGTTCACCGCTGCGATTGGTGCGTTCCTGATCGCCTATTTTTCGACAGGTTTCACAACGATTGCCTCTGCCTCTGATTTAGGGCGGATCATCGCAATGGGTGGCTTTGGGGGAACGGCTGTTTTGTTCCTGATCGTCAGCTACCGGATGACGGAACAAAGCAATCTTGCGCCCTTCAGTTACTTCGGAATTCCGCTCGCATTCGTGCTGGGCTGGTTGTTCTTTGACGAGGCCCCGTGGGGCACATTATTTCCCGGCGCGATGCTGATCGCGGCGGGCGGTTTGCTGATTGTATGGCGGGAAAGAACGCAGTCGAGACAGAGTTAAACAAAGACGTCCTGCTCCTCTTGTTCACCCACACCAAACACGCGTTTGTAGCGTTCGATTTCGGCCTTTGGGCCCATCGCTTTGCTCGGGTTATCCGACAGCTTTACTGTTGGTGATCCGTTAGCTTCTACTGCCTTACAGACCAGAGAAAACGGGGCCAGCGCATCGTCGGGCACAAGCGCGCGAAAGTCATTGGTCAGCAGTGTGCCCCAACCGAATGATATGTTGGTTTTGTCGTGGAACTGCCCATGTAAATCTTTGATCTTATCGACGTCCAACCCATCGCTAAAGATGACGCGTTTTTCACGTGGATCTTCCCCGCGGGATACCCACCAGTCGATCGCGATTTGTGCCGCCGTTGCAGGGGCCCCACTGTCGATTCGAATGCCAGTCCAACTGGCTAACCAATCAGGTGCTTTATCAAGGAACCCTTGGGTGCCGTAGGTGTCAGGTAGGATGATCCTAAGGTTGCCTTCGTGTTCATCACGCCAGTCTTTTAGAACGTCATATGGTGACTGTGCGAGTGATGCGTCATTTTTGGCCAGGGCCGCGTAAACCATAGGTAATTCGTGAGCGTTGGTGCCGATGGCTTCCATCTCGCGGCCCATTGCAATCTTACAATTTGAGGTGCCAGAAAACGAACTCCCCAACCCTTCACGCATGGCCTGTGCACACCAATCCTGCCATAGATATGAGTGACGGCGTCGCGTTCCAAAATCAGCGACCGATAGGCCCTCGATATCGCGCAGAACCTCGATCTTTTCCCAAACGCGGGTCATGGCACGAGCGTACAGAATTTGCAGTTCGAACTTGTCCATTCTGTCCAAAACTGCACGGCTGCGCAGCTCCATCAAAATCGCCAAAGCAGGAATTTCCCACAGCATGACTTCGTGCCATTTCCCCTCAAACGTCAGCTCGTATTGATCGCCCACACGCTCAAGGTGATAGGGGGGCAAACATAACCCTTCGAACCATTCCATAAAGTCAGGTCGGAACATTTGGCGTTTGCCATAGAACGTGTTCCCGCGCAGCCAAGTGCTTTCTCCACGGCTTAGCGAAAGGGAGCGCACGTGATCCAGTTGCTCACGCAATTCGCTCTCATCAATCAGGTCGGCCAATGGCATTTTGGTCGAACGGTTGATCAGACTGAATTTGACGTGGGTGTCCGGCTTGTTGTGGAAAATGCTTTGGCACATCAACAGCTTATAAAAGTCGGTATCGATCAGGGATCGCACAATTGGATCAATTTTCCATTTGTGGTTCCAAACGCGTGTTGCAATATCGACCATTTTTACAGCTCCGGGTGGGTGTTCAGGCGCTTAAAGCAAACGCTCATGTGACTTGCAAGGATCAGGCCAGTGTTACGCCTGCTGCCTTCATGCCTGCAATGGCAGCGTCCAATGATCCATCTATATCAATGGCGCGGCATAGGTCCATGTTTACGATGACATTAAACCCAAGCTTGGCGGCATCCACTGCTGAGAAATTGACGCAAAAATCTGTGGCCAATCCAACCATGACCAGTTGGGAAATCCCGCGGGTGCGCAGGTATCCTTCAAGCCCAGTTGGAGTTTTTTGATCATTCTCAAAAAAGGCTGAATAACTGTCGATTAAGGGGTTGTACCCTTTGCGAACAATCATATCCGCGCGGTCCTGATTTAGGTCGGCATGAAATAGCGCGCCGTCCGTCCCTTGAACGCAGTGATCTGGCCAAAGAACTTGATCGCCATAAGGCATCTTTGTTAGTTCATACGGCCCTTTGTCTGCGTATGAGGATGCGAAGGACGAATGGCCTGCAGGGTGCCAATCTTGGGTTAGCACAACGGCGTCTGCCCTCGGCATCAACGCATTGATGCCCGACACAATCTCATGTCCTCCAAAAACGGCCAAAGCGCCATTTGGGCAAAAGTCATTTTGCACATCAATTACGATCAACGCATGGGTCATCAGGTATCCTTCAACGGTATTTGTAGCGGGGGTATGATCGCTGCAAGCTGGCGTTAATGCAAACCCCTTGTCCAATGACCCACTTAGGCGTATCTGAGCGCCCATGATTACAATTGCTGCATTATACCATTTCACCCGTTTCGAAGATGCTGACGCATTGCGTCCAGCCGTGCGCGCCTTGTGCAATGCACAAGACGTGAAGGGCACGATCCTGTTCGCCAACGAAGGGGTCAACGGAACGATTGCTGGTCCACGTGCTGGCATCGACGCCGTAGTGGCACACCTGCGCAGCCTTCCGGGTTGTGCTGGTTTGGAGTGGAAAGAGAGTTTTGCAGAGAAGCAGATTTTCGGAAAGATTAAAGTGCGTTTGAAGCGTGAAATCGTGACGATGGGACAGCCCGATGTTGATCCACTTTCTGCTGTGGGCAACTATGTGCAGGCTAAAGATTGGAACGATCTGATCGCGCAAGATGATGTTGTCGTGATTGATACGCGCAATGATTACGAAGTGGCGATCGGAACCTTCGACGGTGCGATTGACCCCGAGACGTCCACCTTTGGTCAGTTCCCCGCGTGGTGGGAAGCCAACAAAGATCGCTTTCATAACAAGAAGGTCGCGATGTTTTGCACAGGCGGTATTCGTTGTGAGAAATCGACTAACTATCTGTTGGGACAAGGCGTTGACGATGTGTACCACCTTAAGGGTGGCATCCTGAAATACCTCGAAGAAGTGCCAGAGGCGCAAAGCACATGGCAGGGCGATTGCTTTGTTTTCGACAACCGTGTCAGCGTTGGCCACGGTCTAAAAATTGGTGAGCACACATTGTGCCACGCCTGCCGACGTCCGTTGTTTCCAGAAGACATGAAGCGTGCTGAATTTACCGTTGGCGTCAGCTGTCATCAATGTGTTGATGAGACCTCCGATTCAGACAAAGAGCGGTTTCGTGAGCGTCAAAAGCAGATCGAATTGTCACGCAAACGCGGCGAAGATCACATGACGGCGAATGGTTCCTAAGCCGGTTTTTGCATTAGGCTTTTATACTTGCAGACAATTGAAATTGTTAAGAACTGCGTAACAGCTGCCTGCTAATTCTAACCTTGGGTGAAATTGAGGTGGTGGATATGGGCGCGCAGCTGAATGCCAAATCAGTCATCATTAAGCGTAAAAGGTTATCAAAGGGGGCGGGCACCATGCTGGTGCTTGGAAGGTCGCGTATGTCGACTTTGTGACCGCGATGATGGCGTTTATTATGTTGAGTGACTTAACCGATGTGCGCCTCGCACTGCGATAAGCCGATTTCACCACCATTGCGCTGATTGAGCAGGTTATTAACACGGACTTTGGCAGTCGTGTTGCCTTGATGACAGTTTCTGGAACGGTTTCTTTGAATGTTCCGTCTGCTAAGATGCGTTCCGCTGCCCATGCGCTTGGACGGATCGAAAACATCGAAATTGAACCAGAGCGCAAAGCGCGTGTTGTGGTGGATCAACGATCAGGAACAATTGTAATGGGCGAAGACGTTAGATTGCCAAGCGTTGCTGTTTCGCAAGGCAATCTTGTGCTCCGGATTCAGGAAGCACCGCTGGCTGTTCAACCAAACCCATTTGCCGAAGGTGAAACGCTTGTTGTTCCACGGACTGACGTTGCAATTGAGGAAGAGCCAGGCATCGGGCTAGCTGAAGTTCCTGATGGCGCATCCCTGTCCGAAGTGATCGCTGGTTTGCATGCATTGGGCGTCGCGCCGCGTGATATGATCGACATTCTTAAAAGTATTAAGGCAGCCGGTGCACTCCATGCGGAGTTTATTGTGAATTAACTAAACCAATAGCATTTGCTGGCATTGTAGAAAAACAATGCCAGCAGGCTTTTAGAAGTCGAGGTTTTCAACACTCAGAGCGTTTTTCTGAATGAATTCACGACGTGGTTCAACAACATCTCCCATCAACTTGGTAAACAGATCATCAGCCACCGCCATGTCTGAAACCTGCACTTGCAGCAACGTGCGTGCGTCTGGGTCAAGAGTAGTTTCCCACAGTTGGTCTGGGTTCATTTCGCCAAGACCTTTGTAGCGTTGTAGGGACAGTCCTTTTTCGCCTTCGCCCAAAATTGCATCCAGCAAATCAATTGGACCATGGATAACCTGATTGCGATCTTTGCGCACCAAGGTGGCTGGCAACTCGTAAACGTCTTGTAAACTTTTGGTAAAGCTACCTGTTTTACGGGCTTCGCCGGAACGCAACATTTTGCCATCTAATGTGCGAACTTCTTCGACACCGCGTAAAATGCGCGCCAGACGCATACCATGATCTTGTGTGATCCGTCCGCTCCAGCCTTTTTCATATTCAACCGCAATAAGGTTCAAACGAGCGGCCAGTTTGTCAGCGGTTCCTTGTAAATCACCATCAACTGCACCTGGTACAAAAGCGCCGGAGATCGCGGCTTGTTCCAGAATGTGACGCGGATAATGCGTCGGGAAAGCCTGAAAAACGCGGCGCAATTGGCGCGCTTCGTCGACGATGCGAACAAGATCCTGACCTGAGATTTCTTCGCCGTTGCCTTGGCGCAGAACCGCACCCTCGATACCTTGCTGGACCAAGTAGTCGTCCATCTCTGCTTGATCCTTCAGGTAAACCTCTGAACGACCACGCGAAACTTTGTACAGCGGTGGTTGTGCGATATAGAGGTGGCCATTTTCGATCAGCTCCGGCATTTGACGGAAGAAGAAAGTCAAAAGTAGTGTGCGGATGTGTGCACCATCGACGTCTGCATCAGTCATAATGACGATCTTGTGATAACGTAGCTTTTCGAGGTTGAATTCCTCACGGCCAATGCCCGTACCCAAGGCCATGACCATATTGCCGATTTCTTGTGATCCCAGCATGCGATCAAAGCGCGCGCGCTCAACGTTCAGGATTTTACCTTTGAGTGGCAAGATGGCCTGTGTCTTACGGTCACGTCCTGTCTGTGCAGAACCACCGGCGCTGTCACCCTCCACAAGGAAGATTTCAGTGTTGACGGGATCTTTATCAGAGCAATCCTTCAACTTCGAGCTAAGGAAGTTCATGTCCATCGGGTTCTTGCGGCGTGTAAGATCTCGGGCTTTACGCGCAGCTTCACGGGCCAATGCTGCCTCGATGATTTTACCAACAATGATTTTCGCTTCAGCTGGGTTCTCTTCAAACCATTCGGCCAATTTCTCGTTCACCATCCCCTCAACGGCTGGACGTACTTCAGAGCTGACCAGCTTGTCTTTGGTTTGGGAACTAAACTTAGGGTCGGGAACTTTTACCGAAAGAACACAAGTCAGACCTTCACGCGCATCATCACCAGTGAAGGTAACTTTTTCCTTCTTCGCGATTCCTGTGGACTGTGCATAGTTGTTGATGGTCCGTGTCAGCGCGCCACGGAAGCCCGCCATGTGCGTGCCGCCGTCGCGTTGCGGAATGTTGTTTGTGAAGGGCAAAACGTTCTCATGGTAGCTATCGTTCCACCACATTGCGACCTCAACGACTATGTCGTCGCGCTCGCCGATGATATAGATCGGCTCTGGCATCACAGTGGTTTTTGAACGGTCTAGATACTTAACAAATTCTTTGACGCCGCCGTCGTAATACAATTCGCTGTGCAATGGCTCAACGGGCCGATCGTCGCGCAAAATAATCCGAACACCTGAATTCAAGAATGCCAATTCACGAAGACGTTTTTCTAGCGTCTCGAAAGAGTATTCGAGGTTCGAAAAGGTTTCAGTAGAAGCCAAAAAACGTACTTCGGTACCTGTGCGATCACCACATTCTCCGACCACATTGAGGTGCTCGACTGTGTCGCCGTGGGCAAAGCGTGCTACGTGCTCTTTTCCATCACGCCAAATGCGCAAGTCCAGTTCAACAGACAGTGCGTTCACAACTGAAACACCAACACCGTGCAGACCACCCGAAACTTTATAAGAGTTGCTATCGAACTTACCACCAGCGTGAAGTTGCGTCATGATAACTTCGGCCGCTGAAACGCCTTCTTCTTCGTGGATGCCCACTGGAATTCCGCGCCCGTTGTCGCTGACTGAAACGGATGAATCGGCGTTAATTGTCACGGTTACAGCGTCTGCATGCCCTGCAAGGGCTTCATCGATGCCGTTGTCCACAACTTCGTACACCATGTGGTGCAGACCAGAGCCGTCATCGGTATCACCGATGTACATCCCAGGGCGCTTTCTAACAGCTTCTAACCCTCTGAGAACCTTAATGGAATCTGCGCCATACTCTTCGGGGATTTGCTCGTTGTCAGCCATGCCATTGCACCTTTATTATTTGGTAACAGTATATGGTTTTTTAAGAGGATTGTCACGTGTCAGGCACAACATTTTGTGTCAGAAGACGGCAATGACCAGCCCAACAAGAATGAGCAATACGCCCGATCCTATATTGAACCTTTTCAGAAGTGTAGGAGAGGATAAAAGGCCACGAATTTGCCCCACACATCCTGCCAAAACAAGGTTCCCAACAAATGGAACGGCTACGGATATTGCTAGGATGATGGCTATGTCGATCGTAGTGACTGTGCGCAAATCAAAGAACCCTGGTAGCACACCCATGTAAAATATTACAGCTTTGGGATTGCCAAGAATTGCGGCGATTCCTGCAAGAAAACCGGCCCACATTCCCGGGCGTGTCAATCTGCTGTCGCTTGAAATGGCTTGTCCCGCGTGTCGGATAAGCGCCCAACCCATGACAATGAAAACTCCACAGGCGACCCACCGAAGTACAATCATGAAGGTATCAAAGACCGATAAGATCCAAGAAATCCCAAGTATGGCGATCAATGGCCAAACAATATCCCCAACCGCAACACCTAAGGCCAAGGGCCAAGCCGCGTGAAAGCCACCAGATAGCCCGCGCGCAGTCAATGCGACCAAGACAGGCCCAGGGGTTAAAAAGAGGATGAGCAGCGCACCAGCGTAAAGAAGCAGGTCATTTGGATCGAGTGTCATTGCATGGCCTTAACTATGGAAGTTCCTGCATCTTCGGTGACTTCAAGGTATTGGGCACGATCACCTAGGCTGTCAAACAGTTCTGTGCTCGTACCCGTCATCCATGCTTGGGCCCCAAGAGCTGAAATTTCATCGTATAAGGCGGCACGGCGATCTGCGTCTAAGTGTGCAGCGACCTCATCAAGCAACAAAAGTGGGGGCGCACCAAAATCATGTTCCAAGGCCCGGGCATTGGCGAGGATTAGCGAGACAAGCAACGCTTTTTGTTCGCCGGTCGAGCAGTCGCGTGCCGGTACGCCCTTGGCCTTGAAGGTGCCGATTAAGTCTGCGCGATGTGGTCCAATCAATGTACGACCTGCCGCCAAATCGCGAGGACGATTTTCGGCTAACGCGGTGCAGAGGTCATCGACTGACGTGGGTAAAGGACCGTCGGCATAAGTCAGTTCAAGGAAAGCATTTGGGAAAGCAGTGACAGCATCTGTTTGGGCTACTTCGATTTGGGCTAACGCTGACAATCTATTATTGTGGATCGCCACGCCCGTCTCAGCCATCGTTGTTTCAAGTGCCGTGTACCAATGAGGGTCGCGTACCATGTCTTTTAGCAAACGATTGCGTTCTCGCATCGCCTTTTCATATGTAAGGGACAGTTCGGCGTGGCGCGGCTCAAAACTAAGGGTCATGCGATCCAAAAAACGCCTGCGTCCCTCTGCGCCCTCGATCCATAGGCGGTCCATGGAGGGGATCAGCCAAAGAACACGCGCAACGCGGCCCAATCCAATTTGAGGGGCCGTTTTTTCGTCTATACGAAGTTGTCTGGCTGCACCCGCTTCAGACCAAATATCGATTTCGTGCGTTTGCGTGGGTGCGTGCAGTACCCCACTTATTTTCCATCCCAACGCTTCGGGACGCCGTGCCATGTCTTCAGCGCTGGCGCGACGAAAGCCGCGACCTGGGGAAAACAGCGAAACAGCTTCTAGAATGTTGGTTTTGCCAGCGCCATTTGGGCCGAATAACGCAACGGGGCGTTTATCGACACAAATGCGGGCGATCTTGTGGGATCGAAAATGCGAAACAATTAGCGAAGAAAGGTACAGCGACATGTCCGTGACCTTTCTTGCTCCAATAGTACTAAAACTGGTTTTGCAGGCTTAGACACGCATCGGCATGACGACATAAACTGCGGACAGATCATTGCCTTCGCGCATCAAAGTCGGGTCGCCTGCTGAGTTGAACATGAAGACAGCATTCTCGCGATCAACTTGGTTTGCGATCTCAAGCAAATACTTGGCGTTAAATCCAATTTCCAAGGGCTCGTCACTATAAGCAACGGCCAGTTCTTCTTCAGCGGCACCACTGTCCGGTGCGTTGACGGAAAGGATCAAACGATCTTCTTCCAGCTGTAATTTAACAGCGCGTGAGCGTTCCGATGAAACAGTCGCAACGCGGTCAACGGCTTTTGCAAAATCAGCAGCGTCTACTTCCAACTTACGTGTATTCCCTTGTGGGATGACGCGTGTGTAGTCAGGGAATGTGCCGTCGATGACTTTAGAAGTCAGCGTAATGTTTGGCGTTGCAAAGCGAACCTTTGTCTCTGAAACAGAAACGGCAATCATCATATCGTCATCGTCAAGAAGCTTGCGCATCTCACCAACTGTTTTGCGCGGAACGATGACGCCCGGCATATCTGAAGCGCCTTCAGGTAGGTCCGCATCGATACGGGCAAGACGGTGTCCATCTGTTGCCACACAGCGAAGTACTTTTCCGCCATCTGACTCAGAAATGTGCATGTAAACACCGTTCAAGTAGTAACGGGTTTCTTCCGTTGAGATTGCGAATTTTGATTTATCAAACAAGCGGCGCAGAACAGGCGCGGGAACGCTAAAGTTTGAAGCATATTCCGAAGAGGCCATTACGGGAAAATCTTCGCGTGGCAAAGTTGCCAGTGAGAAATTTGAGCGGCCCGCTTCAACGGTCAAACGACCGGCTGCACTGTCGGCTGTCAAAGTGACCAATGCGCCGTCTGGCAGTTTACGTATAATTTCGTGCAGTGTTGTTGCGGACACAGTTGTTGCGCCCGCGCGCTCAACTTGTGCGGGTGATTTGTCAACAGCTTCGACATCAAGGTCGGTTGCACGGAAGGATACATCTGATCCTTCGGCTTCAATCAAGACGTTCGCAAGGATTGGAATGGTGTTACGGCGTTCAACAACCGACTGCGCTTGAGCCACCGCTTTTAGCAGATCACTGCGTTCGATACTGATTTTCATATGGCTTCTCCAATCCCGACTGTCGGGACAGTCAAAATACCCTGTCCCGTCATATTCTCAAGCGCTTAATTGGTTTTGAGGTGGATTAGCTGGGCCGTCAAGTGAAGCTGCCACATTAGTGGGACTTTTAGATCAAGCTTCGAGTGAACGGCGCAGTAATTCCAGGTCTTCGGCCATCTGTCCGTCTTGAACTTTTAGCTCTTCAATACGGCGAACACCGTGCATGACTGTTGTGTGATCACGACCACCAAAACGACGTCCGATTTCTGGCAACGACCGGCTGGTCATCTTCTTACAAAGATACATTGCAACCTGACGTGGGCGTGCATAGCTGCGCAAACGTTTTGGGCCAATCATATCGCTGAGGCGAATATTGAAGTGATCGGACACTTTGCGCTGAATTTCTTCGACTGTGATCTTACGCTCAGATGCGCGCAGAACATCGGCCAAGCAATCTTGGGTTAGTTCCATGTTGATTTCGCGGCCAACAAGCGATGCAAATGCAAATAGACGGGTCAACGCGCCTTCAAGAACACGAACGTTAGTTGAAATGCGGTGCGCAAGAAACTCGAGCACGCCATCTTCCACTTTCAGGCCCGGATAGTTGGCTTGTTGCATCTCTACCTTGCTTTGCATGATGCCAAGACGCAGTTCGTAGTCTGTTGGGTGCAGATCGACGACCAAACCACATTGCAGACGTGACTTAACACGATCTTCAAGATCCTTGATCTCGCCTGGTGCACGGTCAGCTGAGATGATGATCTGTTTGTTTTGGTCAACAAGTGCGTTGAACGTGTGGAAGAACTCTTCTTGTGTGCTGTCTTTGCCCGCAATGAATTGAACGTCGTCTACCATCAGAACATCAACGGAACGAAAGATTTCTTTGAAATCCATCATCTTGCGATCACGCAAGGCTTGCACAAAGCGATACATGAATTGTTCGGCTGAGAGATACAAAACGTTTAGGTCCGGGCGGCTGGTTTGCAATTCCCAAGCGATCGCATGCATCAGGTGTGTTTTACCAAGCCCAACGCCACCATAAAGGAACAGGGGGTTGAACGTAACTGGGCCACCCTCAGCAACGCGTTTTGCAGCTGCGTGGGCCAATTCGTTTGGTTTACCAACCACAAAGCTGTCGAACGTAAAACGCTTATCAAGTGGTGCGGTGTTTAAAGTTGGGCGAGGAGCTGCAACCTTCACAGCTGGTGCAGTCGCGGTTGGAGCACTTGAACGTGATGTTGAAGTGCACGTTGGGACGGCAAAGCTTAGACGGCAAACAGATGGGTCAACTGTACGTAACTCGTGCAGAATCGCGTCAGAAAAATTTTGGCTTACGTAGTTTCCAAGAAAGTTGGTTGGGACGTGGAAGGTTGCAATACCATTTTGCAAGTCACGAAACTTAAGAGGTTCGATCCATGTCTTGAAGTTGTTCTGACCGATTTTTTTGAGCAACTGTTGGTTCAGTTGTTCCCACTCTTGTTGTGTCATATTCCGCGTACCATTCATTCTTGTATTTTTACCAAACGCGCGACTTTTCGCATTCAGCATTTTTACAATTCACTTAGCCAATGGGCGAGAGAATTGGCTCTGTTCCCAATAGAAAACAGCTCCTCTCGTTTGGTTTTTGACAGATAGGGTTTGTACCTAGCAAAATCACGGCAGTGATATCTAACTAAATTTCATCCCGTTCCGTAGACCAATATATCAGACAGGCTCACATTGCCTCAGCAATGCTAAGCAGAAATAGAATCAACGCATGGCGTTTTTTCAACTTTCAGCCCAACGGTTTCGTCCCAGAAACTGTTGGGTTTGAACTATCCCCCAGTGGGCGAAGTGAATCGCTTGAGACAGTGGTAACAAGTTCGAGAGTGGTGCGGCAACAGAACTTCATTGTTGACTCAGTGATTCCACAAAAAGAATCGAATGGGCCGTTTTTTGGGCACTAAAAACGAAAAAAGGCACCGCCGTAAGCGATGCCTTTTTCACAATAATTCTGAGCGGTTTAAGCGATTGCTTTAACACGTGCAGACAGGCGCGAAATTTTACGCGACACTGTGTTCTTGTGGAAAATACCTTTGGTCACACCGCGCATCAGCTCAGGCTGTGCTGCACGAAGTGCTGCAGTTGATGCTTCTTTGTCACCAGATTCGATGGCTTCTTCGACAGCACGCAGGAATGTTTTGATGCGCGAGCGACGCGCTTTGTTTATAGCAGCACGACGTTCGTTTTGACGTGCGCGTTTCTTGGCTTGAGGCGTATTTGCCATATTATCTCGTCCCGTTTCATGTTCGGTGCGGTAGTTTTACAGCTAAAAGCTGCGGTGAAGTCGCGTACTTAGGCCTGAAGGGGCTATGAGTCAATCAATGATTGGCTTTACTTGTCGCGGAACTGTGCTTCGCGTTTTTCTAGGAATGCTGACATGCCTTCAGATTGATCCTCGGTCGCGAAAAGTGCGTGGAAAACGCGGCGCTCAAACAACAGCCCCTCGTTTAGGGAAACCTCATAGGAGCGATTTACCGATTCCTTAACTGCCATAGTCGAAAGAATCGATTTTTCTGAGATTTTTTGAGCTGCGCCCAGCGCTTCTTCGATCAAACGCTTAACTGGAACAACACGGCTAACTAAACCGCTACGTTCTGCTTCGTCCGCATCCATGAAGCGCCCAGTTAGGTTCATATCCATTGCTTTGGATTTGCCAACAAAACGAGTCAAACGTTGTGTGCCGCCAATGCCAGCCATGACACCCAGGTTGATTTCGGGCTGGCCGAATTTGGCAGTCTCAGAGCAGATAATGAAATCGCACATCATTGCCAATTCAGCACCACCGCCCAATGCATATCCGGATACGGCCGCGATAATTGGCTTGCGCACACGCAAAATTTGATCGGTCTCTGGAGTAAATAGGTCCGTGGTAAACGCTTCGACAAATGTCATTTCGCGCATCATTGCGATGTCGGCACCAGCGGCAAACGCCTTTTCGGAACCTGTCAGCACAATGCAACGCACCTTGTCGTTCGCTTGGCAGGCGGTCATCGCATCGGCCAATTCTCCCAACAACTGCGCGTTCAAAGCATTTAGCGCATCAGGGCGGTTTAGCGTGATAAGTGCGACGTGGTTCTCAACATCAACAATGATGGTTTCATATGCCATTTAGGTTCTTTCGTTTTACCAGTCAGAACTGATTTAGTACCACGGCTGAAGTTCGTTTCAAGCTAAGTTTGGCAAGTGGGGCAATGGAACGATGATCTACCAGACTGAACAATCCGTTCAATTGCATTTGTGCAACCTTCTGTGCGGCACGGTTCGCCCTCGCGCCCATAAACGTCAAAAGAATGCTGAAAATATCCAAGCTCTCCATCCGCTTGGCGGAAATCTTTCAGGGAGGACCCGCCTGCTTCAATCGCTTCAGATAAGACATCACGGATGATTGGAACCAGCGATCTGACCCGTGGTTTTATTAGGTCTTTTGCAAGCCGTGTGGGCGAGATGCCTGCGCGAAAAAGCGCTTCACAGACGTATATGTTGCCTAAGCCGCAGACGATTCCCTGATCCAGGAGTGCAGATTTGACCGGTGATTTCTTGTTTTTGAAGGCTGTGATTAAGACTGAGTCGTTAAAATCGTTCCCAAGGGGTTCAGGGCCCAGCGCTGCCAGCAATTTGTGTTTTTCAGCGGTTGCAGTGTCCAATAAATCCATCGCGCCGAAGCGACGTGGATCGTTAAAAGTCACGCGTGATCCGTTGCTCATGTGAAAGACCACGTGATCGTGTTTTTCGGGTGCTGGGTGTTCGTGCACAAATTGCCCCAATGGATCACCAGAAATCAGCATACGGCCGGACATGCCCAAGTGGATTAGCAATGTTTCACCACTGCTCAGGTCTGCCAGTACGTATTTCGAACGTCTGCGCAGCCTCAAAACGGTCTTACCAGTCAGGCGTTCTGACATATTGTCAGGAAATGGCCAGCGTAGATCAGGACGGTTTACATCCGCCTGAACGATAACCTGTCCTTCCATAGCTGGTGTTAAACCGCGCCGGACTGTCTCAACCTCTGGAAGTTCGGGCATTGGATGCTCACTTTTGTTAATGGCGCAGGTCGATGACTGTGACAAAGGGGTGTATTGTGCGTAGCCCCCAGCCCCTTATAACAAGCGCATATTGTAAGGACGACAAGACCTATGACTCAAGATAGCGCAAATACCACACATTTCGGCTTTGAAACCGTACCCGAAGGCGAAAAAGCTGGTCGCGTACAGGGCGTGTTCAACTCTGTTGCTAGTAATTATGACATTATGAACGACGTCATGAGCATGGGCATCCACCGCATTTGGAAAAATGCGATGATGGATTGGTTGGCCCCGCGCAGTGGTCAAAAGCTATTGGATGTTGCTGGTGGTACCGGTGATGTGTCGTTCAAATTTCTAGAGCGTGCTGGAAGCGGTCATGCGACAGTTCTCGATCTGACAGAACCTATGTTGATCGAGGGACGCAAACGGGCCGAGGCCGAAAGCATGCAAGACAACCTTGATTGGGTTGTGGGCGATGCGATGGCATTACCGTTTGAGGACAACAGTTTTGATGTGTATACAATCAGCTTTGGCATTCGTAACGTGACCCGCCCACAGGATGCGCTGAACGAAGCGTATCGAGTGCTGCGCCCGGGTGGTCGTTTGATGGTTTTGGAATTCAGCCAACTGCCGAATGCAGCAATGCAAAAAGCTTATGATCTGTATTCATTCAATGTGATCCCCAAGATGGGAAAAATGATCGCCAACGATAGTGAAAGCTATCAGTATTTGGTCGAATCAATTCGTAACTTTCCAGATCAAGAAACATTTCTGGAAATGTTGCGCGTCGCTGGTTTCGCAAATGCGAAGTACCGCAATATGACTATGGGAATTGCAGCACTGCATTCAGGATGGAAAATCTAATATGCGCGGCCCACACAATATCTGGCGACTGATCCGCACAGGCGCAACACTTGAACGAACAGGCGCGATGAATGTCGTTCTGGATGCGTTTGAAGCGCCGCGTTCTCTGCGGTTCGTTGCCAAGGCGCTGGGCAAGCCTTTCATGTGGTTGGGCTACAAAGGTGACCCTGACATGCCGCCAGCGACGCGTGCACTGACGGCACTGGGTCCTGCATATATTAAATTGGGGCAAGTTCTTTCAACGCGTCCTGATGTTGTTGGCGCTGAGTTGGCGGTTCAACTGCGTGTGCTTCAAGACAAACTACCGCCATTCTCAATCGAGGAAGCTAAGGCTGAGGTCGAACGGGAATTGGGCCAGCCTGTTGATCAGATTTTTTCAGAGTTTAGCGAACCCGTCGCTGCGGCTTCTATCGCGCAGGTTCACCGGGCACGTGTTGCCGCAACTGGTGAAGATGTTGCGGTCAAGGTGTTGCGTCCCGGAATTGAGCGGGCATTTGGCAAAGACGTTGATGCGTTCTACCTTGCTGCACGGATTATGGAAATTTGTGCACCTGGCGCGCGCCGCCTAAGGCCCATCGAAGTGATCGAACATTTTGATGGTGTGGTTCAGGGTGAACTTGATCTGCGCTTAGAAAGTTCTGCAGCTTCTGAATTTGCGGCTAACACTGAGAATGATGAAGGTTTTCAGCTTCCCAAAATTAAGTGGGAATTTTCAGCACGACGCGTGATGACTTTGGGTTGGGCAGACGGCGCTCCAATGGGCGACAACGATGCAATTGATGCGGCGGGTCACAACCGCGCTTTGCTTGGTGATCGCGTTTTGCAATTGTTTTTAAGCCATGCGCTGCGTGACGGCTATTTTCATGCTGACATGCACCAAGGCAATCTAAAGGTTGCTCCAAACGGTGACATCATCGCCTATGATTTTGGGATCATGGGCCATATCGATGAATACACCCGCCGCGTTTACGCCGAGATTTTGTACGGCTTCATTCGCAAGGATTACAAGCGGGTCGCGCAGGTCCATTTTGAAGCGGGCTATGTTCCTGCTGACAAAGATGTTGATGAATTTGCACGCGCACTGCGCGCTGTTGGCGAACCCATTTTTGGGATGGATGCATCCCAGATGTCTATGGGTCGTTTGTTCAGCTATCTGTTTGAGGTAACAGAACGCTTTGGCATGGAAACACGGACCGAGTTGATTTTGCTGCAGCGCACCATGGTTGTGGTCGAAGGCGTCGCCCGTAGTTTGAACCCGCAAATCAACATCTGGGAAGTCGCCAGCCCAATCGTGACCGATTACATCACGAAGTCCATTGGGCCGAAGGCTGTCCTATCTGATCTAGGGAAAACCGCGCGCGTTCTGGCGCGCTTTGGCCCGCGCCTGCCGGCATTGGTCGAAGGTCTGTTGATCCAACAGGGTCAACTCGACACCCCAAATCGCCCAACGTTTTGGCGTTGGATTATCCTTACGGCGGTTTGTTCCGTTGGGATAGGTGCCTTTGGTCTAACGCTGGTTGATCGCTTTTTCTAAGCAGGCGTTAGTTCTTTGCGACCCGTGTTGGTTAAAGTCCACGCCTTGCCACCTTCGAACACGGCTGTCGTTAACGGTTTGAACTTACCTGCACCAGTATCCAGATTGATGCGGTTTCCGTAATGGGTGGCTTCTTCGACAATGGTGTGGCCGTGGATGATCATTTTTGGATGGGCGGCTGTGTATTCGTGAAACCCCTTACGGATCCAAATTAGATCTTCCAAGCTTTGTTGATCTAGTGGCACTTCTGGACGCACACCTGCGTGACAGAAGAACAGGTCTTCATGCGTATAGGACAACGATAACTTTTTTAGGAAATCTACATGGGCTTGAGGTATTGCGGCTAGAGCTTCGGCATGGGTGTCCATGAGGCGGGTACGGCCTGTCGACATGACACCGTATGATGCAAGTGTTGTATCGCCGCCTAGACGCGGGTGAAGCCAATACAATTCAGTGATGATCTGTGGATCGTGCTGTGGCGGGCTTTGCATGAACAATTCAAACATGTGGTCGTGGTTGCCTTTGATAAAGGTCCAATTGCGGCCCGTGTTTTTGCCCTCGATCAGCAGGTCAATCACACCGCGGCTGTCTGGCCCGCGATCGGTGTAGTCACCTAAGAATACAATTTGTGCTTCCTTGCCGCCATCTTTCTCAATCAAATCTAATACGCGGTGCAGTTCTGCCAATTGCCCGTGGATGTCCCCAATCGCATAGATTGAGCCAGATGTTTTTGTTGCCGATGTCATCGTTCAGTCGCCTCACGCAAAACGCCGCTCCAACAATTGGAGCGGCGTCTGCATTGTTAAATATTTTGTCGCCTTAGGCTACGTCAAAAGCCAGTGGCTTCACTTGCTTGAACAATTTCGTCGCGTCCAACGCATCGATAACGTCCTGTTTCACCGGATGATCGATGTAAAGAAGGGCAATCGCTTCGCCGCCAACTTCGCTACGACCCAGGGTAAAGTTAGCGATGTTAACGCCGTTTTCGCCCATAGTGTTGCCCAGCAAACCAATTATACCCGGAACGTCTTCGTTCGTAGTGTACAACATGTTTGCACCGATTTCGGCGTCAACGTTGATGCCTTTGATCTGAATGAAACGTGGCTTACCATCGCTGAACACAGTACCGGCAACAGAACGCTCACGCTTGTCTGTTACAACAGTCACTTTGATGTATCCGTCAAATGCGCCGGACTTATCTTGGTTGGTTGTGCTGATCTGGATGCCGCGCTCTTTTGCGATCAATGGTGCGCTGACCATGTTCACATCTGGGTTGGCTTTTTTCATGATACCCGCAACAACGCCGCAGTTCAGCGCGTCTAGGTTCATTTCAGAAACCGCACCGTCATAAAGAATGTTGATGGCTTTGATTGGCTCGTCTGTCATCTGGCCTGTGAAAGAGCCAAGGTGGCTGGCCAGCTCAAGCCATGGGCCCATAACTTTGGCTTCTTCGGCGGTCACAGATGGCATGTTCAGCGCGTTGGTTACGGCACCTGTCAGAAGGTAATCTGACATTTGTTCCGCCACTTGAAGCGCTACGTTTTCTTGGGCCTCAGTCGTCGCCGCACCAAGGTGAGGGGTGCAAACAACGTTTGGCAAGTTGAACAATGCGTTTTCTTTGGCAGGCTCGTTTGCGAACACGTCAAAGGCTGCACCAGCAACGTGGCCAGATTTCAGCGCTTCGGCCAAGGCTTCTTCGTCGACCAAACCACCACGGGCACAGTTGATGATGCGAACGCCTTTTTTGGTCTTAGCCAGGTTTTCACGGCTTAGAATGTTGGCTGTTTGCTTGGTGAAGGGTACGTGCAACGTGATAAAGTCAGCGCGCTTAAGTAGTTCGTCTAGCTCAACTTTTTCAACGCCCATCTTCTCGGCTTTTTCTTCGCCAAGGAAGGGATCGTATGCCACAACCTTCATTTTCAAACCACGGGCGCGGTCGCAAACGATGCCACCGATGTTACCTGCGCCGATGACGCCAAGGGTTTTGCCAGTCAGTTCAACGCCCATAAATTTGGACTTTTCCCATTTGCCGGCGTGTGTGGATTCGCTGGCTTCTGGGATCTGACGTGCCACTGCAAACATCATCGCAATGGCGTGTTCTGCTGTTGTGATCATATTGCCAAAAGGCGTGTTCATGACGATCACACCCTTTTTAGAAGCGGCTTCTTTGTCGATGTTATCAGTACCGATACCAGCGCGCGCAATGACCTTTAGGTTCGTTGCATTCGCAAGGATCGCATCAGTCACGCGGGTCGCGGAACGGATGGCCAAACCATCGTAGTTGCCGATGATTGCCGCCAAGGCTTCCTTATCTTTTCCAAGGTCAGGTTGGAAATCTACGTCGATGCCGCGGTCACGGAAAATTTGAACAGCTGCTTCGCTAAGCTTGTCAGAGATGAGTACTTTAGGTGCCATGATGGGCTCCAATTCTAATGTATGTTTTATGTCGGTATAACGTCGGTATTGCGTCGGTGTTTGAAACCGATGCTTAAGCGGACGCGATTTCGGATTCGAAAGCCCAAGCGAGCCATGGCAACATCGCTGAGATGTCAGACGTTTCAACCGTCCCACCACACCAAATGCGCAAGCCAGCTGGCGCGTCGCGATATGCACCAACGTCGAGCGCCACATTTTCGTCAGCCAAACGTTTTGCAATCGCTTTTGCAAACTTTGGACCGTCAGTAATGCGGGCATCTGTGAACTTCACGCAAACGGATGTGTTTGAACGTGTCGCAGGATCAGTCGCAAGGAAATCAACCCAATCGTTGGCTGCAACGAAATCTGTTACGGCGGCTGTGTTTGCATCCGCACGTGCAATCAAACCTTGAAGGCCGCCGACTGAACGGGCCCAATCAAGGGCAAATAGGTAATCTTCAACAGCCAACATAGAAGGGGTGTTGATGGTTTCACCTTTAAAGATTCCATCGATCAATTTCCCACCTTTGGTCAGGCGGAAGATTTTTGGCATTGGCCATGCTGGTGTGTAGCTTTCCAGACGCGCAACTGCACGTGGGGAAAGGATCAGCATGCCGTGGGCCGCTTCGCCGCCCAAAACTTTTTGCCAAGAGAATGTTGTAACGTCCAACTTGTCCCATGGCAGGTCCATCGCGAAGGCCGCAGATGTCGCATCGCACAATATTAGGCCATCACGGTCCGCAGGGATCACATCGCCATTTGCCATACGAACGCCAGAGGTGGTGCCGTTCCAAGTAAAGCAAACATCGTTGTCATAGTTAAGAGCAGACATGTCCACGATCTCGCCGTAGTCGGCGGTGTGAACGGAATGTTCGATTTTCAGTTGCTTGACCACATCAGTGACCCAACCAGCGCCGAAAGATTCCCATGCAACCATTTGTGCAGGGCGTTCACCCAACAAGGACCACATCGCCATTTCAAAGGCGCCAGTGTCAGAGGCCGGAACGATGCCGATTTTGTAATCAGCAGGGATGCCAAGAATGTCGCGCGTCTCTTCGATTGCGGCAGCAAGTTTCGCTTTGCCGACAGCAGCGCGGTGTGAGCGACCAAGTGGTGCATCGTTTAGCGCTTCAAGAGTGTGTGTTGGGGGTTTGGCGCATGGGCCAGATGAAAAACGCGGATTTGCCGGCCGCGTGGCTGGTTGCTGAGTAGTCATTGATGCTATCCTTACAGATAATTGCCCTTCGTTGGGGAAGGGTGTCCCACTTGTGGGGATACGGAACCCCAGTTAAAACAGCAACAGGCAAAGATGCTTGTCTTGCAGATAAATGTAGCTTTTTGCAGAGCGATGCGGGAACGCATGTTTCATATTGGCACAAGTCTGACACAATAAAATCTGGTTTTGCTCTACAACACTGGGTCGCAGAACGAAGTGGCAGGC